>NZ_JBEYUY010000017.1:0-227917 GCF_040643775.1 Streptomyces sp. NPDC047081
CCGTCGTCCCCATGGGGAATTACGTGACCGCGGGGGTGGGGAATTACGTGACGCGGAACCCGCCCCACCTGGGGAATTTCGTGATCGTCGACAGGGTTCCGGGTGCGAGTGTCGATGACGTGGCCGGCGGACGGACCGCCCCGCCGGGGGAATCCGCGCTTTCGCGATCCCAGCACTTCCCCACTCGTACCAGGAGACCCAGACCGTGAAGACCAGCGTCACCTTCCGCAGCAACCATCTCGCCCTCGCGGG
This sequence comes from Streptomyces sp. NPDC047081, assembly GCF_040643775.1. Lineage (NCBI taxonomy): Bacteria > Bacillati > Actinomycetota > Actinomycetes > Kitasatosporales > Streptomycetaceae > Streptomyces > Streptomyces sp. NPDC047081. The sequence continues at coordinate 253 of NZ_JBEYUY010000017.1, forward strand.
GATTCTCTTCACCCCTGACGACCACGTCGACGGTCGGCTGCCGGCCATCGTCATCGCCCACCCGGGAGGCGGCGTGAAGGAGCAGAGCCCGAGCATCTACGCCGAGCGCCTGGCCCGCGCCGGATTCGCCGCGCTCGTCTTCGACGCCGCCTGCCAGGGCGAGAGCGAGGGCGAGCCGCGCGGCATGGAGAACCCCTTCCAGCGCGCCGAGGACATCAAGTCCGCCGTGACCTGCCTGACCACACGTGACGACATCGACCCGGACCGCATCGGAGCCCTGGGCATCTGCGCCTCCGGCGGTTACGTCCCCTACGCCGCGCAGACCGACCACCGCATCAAGGGCGTGGCCACGGTCAGCGCCGTGGACATGGGCTCGGTGATCCGTGAAGGACTGGGCCGCACCCAGGACCCGGCGATCCTCAAGGCCCTGCTCGACCAGGCCGGTGCGGCGCGCACCGCCGAGGCACGCGGCGCGGACCCGGAGCTCATGGCATGGATTCCCGACAACGCCGAGGAGCTGCTGGAGACCGCTACCCGGCAGTTCCGCGAGACGTTCGAGTTCTACCGCACCCCGCGCGGCCACCACCCTCGTGCGGTGCAGGGATGGGTGCTGCGCAGCGTCGACCAGCTCGCCCAGTACGACTCGTACGCGTTGATCGAGCTGATCTCGCCCCGACCCCTGTTGATGATCGCCGGTTCGGAGGCGGAGAGCGCGTACTTCAGCCGGGAAGCGGTGGCGCGGGCGGCCGAACCCAAGGAACTCTTCGTCATCGACGGTGCCACCCATATCGACCTGTACGACAAGGACGAGTACGTCACCGCCGCCGTCGCCGAACTCACCGAGTTCTTCGGCAAGCACCTGGCGGGGTGACCACAGGCTGTGGGCCGCCGACACCGGCTGACAGCCGGAACGCGCCGGTTTGTCCGGCACGGCTCGGGTACCCGCGCCGGACGCAACCGAGAAGCGAACGAAGGAGGGGTTCACCCGTGTCGCAGGTCGAGGAATCCATCGAGGTCGGCGTCCCGGTGCACACCGCCTACAACCAGTGGACGCAGTTCGAGACGTTCCCGGAGTTCATGAGCGGCGTGGAACGCATCGAACAGCGCACCGACACGCTCACCCACTGGGTGACCAGTGTGAACGGGGTTCACAGGGAGTTCGACGCGGAGATCACGGAACAGATCCCGGACGAGCGGGTCGCCTGGACGACCGTGGCCGGCGAGGCCCGGCAGGCCGGGGCGGTGACCTTCCACCGCCTCGACGACCGCCACACCAAGGTCATGCTGCAGATGGACTTCCACCCGGACAGCATCACCGAGAAGGTCGGCGACAAGCTCGGGTTCGTGAAGCGGCAGACCAAGGGCGACCTGGAGCGCTTCAAGAAGTTCATCGAACGGCGCGGTCAGGAGACCGGCGAGTGGCGCGGAGTGGTCACCTGACCCGCGCGACGAACCGGCCGCCGCCGGCCCGCGCGCCTAACCGGCCGCCGCCGTACGGCACTCCGGGTGGCCCCAGCCCTGGTCGTTCTTGGCGATGGGCTCGCCGGCCGCGTAGGAGCGCCCGCACAGGCAGCGGCCGGGGAACTTCGCCTTGATGGTGCGGGACGAGGAGCCGCCGCCCTGCTTCGCCGCACCCGCCTTGCGGCGCGGGGCGGCGGACTTCTTCGGGGTGTCCGGGGAGGGCGGCGGCTCCGGCGAGCCGAGGTCGCTGCCCGCGGGCTCCTGGACCACGGCGGCCTGGCTGGCGGCCCGGTCGGCGAAGTCGTTGAGCGGGTCGCCGTCGACCTGGTGGGCGGGGACGTAACGGAATTCGACGGTGCGGCCGTCGAGCAGTTCGTCGATACGCACCACCAGGTCCTGGTTGGCGACCGGCTTGCCGGCGGACGTCTTCCAGCCGTTGCGCTTCCAGCCGGGCAGCCAGGTGGTGACCGCCTTCATGGCGTACTGCGAGTCCATCCGGACCTCGAGCGGGACGTCCGGGTCGGTCGCGGCCAACAGCCGTTCCAGCGCGGTGAGTTCGGCGACGTTGTTGGTGGCCCTGCCGAGCGGTCCGGCCTCCCAGCGGGCCGGGGTCTCGCTGTCGTCGGCGACCACCCACGCCCAGGCCGCCGGACCGGGATTACCCTTCGAGGCCCCGTCGCACGCGGCCACCACACGTTCACGCATGGGCTCGATCATGCCACGGACGGACGGGGCCTCCGACGGCTCCCGGGAGACGTCCTAGACGTCCTTGGTCTTCGGCAGCTCGCCCTCCGCCTTGCTGAGGTCGATCACCGAGAAGTTCGCGCCCTGCGGGTCGCTGAGCGCCGCGAACCGGCCGTAGGGGCTGCTCATGGGGCCGAAGCGCAGGGTGCCGCCGAGCTTGGTGGCCTTGGCGACGGCCTCGTCGCAGTCGGGGACGACGAAGTAGACGTTGAGGTAGGAGGGCACCTCGGGCGGGAACTCGTCGCCCATCTTCATACGGCCGAGGACCGTGGTGTCGCCGAGGTTGAAGAGGCGGAAGTCGACGTTGTCGTCGACGATCTGCTGCGCCGAGTACGGGAAGACGGCGCTGAAGAACGCGTCCGCCTTCTCGGGTTCGCGGGTGAAGACCTCGGCCCAGCCGTAGGCGCCCGGCACGGCGGTCGCCTCGAAGCCCTCGTGGACGCCGGCCTGCCAGATGCCGAACACGGCGCCGCTCGGCTCGCTCGCGATGCACATGGTGCCGAACTCGCCGACCTGCATCGGTTCCATCAGCACCTGGCCGCCGTTCTCACGGATCTTGGCGGCGGTGGCGGCGGCGTCCGGCGAGGCGAAGTAGAGGCACCACTGCGACTGGCCCTCCTGGCCGGGCATCGGCGGTACGACGGCGGCGACCGCCTTGCCGTCCGCGTAGGCCTGGGTGTAGTTCCCGTACTCCGACGACGCCTCGCCGAAGGTCCAGCCGAGGACGTCGCCGTAGAAGCTCTTCGCTCCCTCGACGTCACCGAACATCGCGTCGGCCCAACAGGGGGTTCCCAAAGGTTGTACGGCCATGACTGCGGCCCTCTCCCGAATCGGTGGTTGGTCCGTTTCCTCACGCTAGCCATCCGTCGGGCGGACCGCGCGCCGAACCGCCCGGTCCGTTCCAGACTGGACGGGGAGTGTTTCCGAAGCCTTCCAGCAGGCTTCTCCAAAGCCTTCTCGGCGGCTTCTCCAAGGCTTTCGAGGTCACGGACGGGGTGCGGAATGACGGACGGGACGATGCGCGCGTGGTCCGTGGTGACGCCCGGGCCGGTGGAGGAGGGCGGTCTCCGGCTCGTGCGCAAGCCGGTCCCGGAGCCCGCGGACGACGAGCTGCTGGTGCGGGTGCGGGCGTGCGGGGTGTGCCGGACCGATCTGCATGTCGCCGAGGGCGATCTGCCCGTGCACCGGCCCGGGGTGACGCCCGGGCACGAGGTGGTGGGCGTGGTGGCCGGGTTCGGGGCGGGCGTCGACGGGTTCGCGGTGGGCGACCGGGTGGGGGTTGCGTGGCTGCGGCGTACGGACGGCACCTGCGCGTACTGCGTGCGCGGGTCGGAGAACCTGTGCCCGGCCTCCCGGTACACCGGCTGGGACGCCGACGGCGGTTATGCGCAGTACACGACCGTGCCGGCCGTCTTCGCGTACCGGCTGCCGGGTGCCCTCGACGACGTCGCGCTCGCACCGCTGCTGTGTGCCGGGATCATCGGGTACCGGGCGCTGCGACGGGCCGCGCTGCCGCCGGGCGGACGGCTCGGGCTGTACGGCTTCGGAGGCAGCGCCCACCTGTGCGCGCAGGTGGCCCTCGCCGAGGGCGCCACCGTGCACGTCCTCACGCGCGGGGCGGCGGCGCAGCGGCTGGCGCTGGACCTGGGCGCGAGCTCGGCGCAGGACGCGTACGCGACGCCGCCCGAGCCCCTGGACAGCGCGGTCCTCTTCGCGCCTGTCGGTGATCTCGTCCCCGTCGCGCTGCGTGCCCTCGACCGCGGCGGTGTCCTGTCCATCGCGGGCATCCACCTCAGTGACGTCCCGCCGCTGCGCTACGAGACCGAGCTCTTCTACGAGAAGGAAGTGCGCAGCGTCACCTCCAACACCCGTGCCGACGGGCGGGAGTTCCTCGCTCTGGCCGCCGAGCACGGTGTGCATGCCACCACGCACACCTACCCCCTGTCGCGGGCCGACGAGGCGCTGCGGGACCTGAAGGCGGGGCGGTTCGACGGGGCGGCCGTACTGGTGAACGACCTCGGCTGAACGGTACGGGTGGTGCGCGACCGGCGCGCGATCACCGCGCCCGGCACAGTGCGCCTCCATCGACGGGTTTGGTGATCCGGGACGCGAAACCGCCCCCTTCACGCCGTACCGGGCCCCCTGTCACGACTGTTTGCCTTGTACATGCGGTGCGCACCTGTCACATCGCCATGTGCATCCCAGGGAGGGAATGTGTCCGCCCCCGAAAGCGCCACCGGCCCCGCCACCGACGATCCCGCCGCCGAGGCCCAGCTCACCAGTCTCAGCACCCAGGCGGCGCGCCAACTCACCACGACCACCAAGTCCGAACCGCAGATGCAGGCCATCAGTTCGCGATGGCTGCTCAAGGCCCTGCCGTGGGTGGACGTCAAGGGCGGCGCCTACCGGGTCAACCGGCGTCTCCAGCTGCGGATCGGGCGCGGCCGGGTGCAGTTCGACCAGAACGGCGCCGACGACGTCAAGGTCATCCCCGAGACGCTCACCGAACTGCCGGTGCTGCGCGGCTATCCGGACATCGATGTCCTCAGGGAGATCTCCACCCGCTTCCGGGTGCGCGAAGTGCGCGCCGGCCAGGTCCTGTTCGAGGCCGGGCAGCCGGTCACGGAGACGTACCTGGTGGTGCACGGCAGGTTCACCCGGTACACGGCCGGCAAGTACGGCGAGGAGGAGATCCTCGGCGTCGTCGCGGACGGCGACCAGATGGGCGACGAGGCGATCGGCCAGCCCGACCCGCTGTGGCTGAGCTCGGTGCGCGCGGAGACGCCCGGCGTGCTGCTGGTGCTGCCCTGGGACGTCGTCAGGGAGTTCACCGACCGGGTGCCCTCGCTGGCCGCGCATCTGGAGGCGTTCGCCGAGCAGCAGAAGCTGCCGATGAACCGCAAGGGCGAGGCCGACGTGCCCGTGCAGGCCGGCCATGTGGGCGAGCCGACCATCAACGGCGGCTTCGTGAACTACGAACTCGCCCCGCGCGAGTACGAGTTGTCGCTCACCCAGACCGTGCTGCGGGTGCACACCAGGGTCGCCGACCTGTTCAACGACCCGATGAACCAGACCGAGCAGCAACTGCGCCTGACCATCGAGGAGATCCGCGAGCGCCAGGAGTGGGAGCTGGTCAACAACCGGGAGTTCGGGCTGCTGCACAACGTCGACTACGGGCAGCGGGTCAGCACCTTCACCGGGCCGCCGACACCGGACGACATGGACGAGCTGCTGGCCATGCGCCGCAAGACCAAGGTGTTCCTCGCGCATCCGAAGGCGATCGCCGCGTTCTTCCGGCAGTGCAACCGGCGCGGACTGGTGCCCGGCACCGCGAGCGTCAACGGCCATGAGATCCCGGCCTGGCGGGGTGTGCCGATCTTCCCGTGCAACAAGATCCCGATCAGTCCGCAGCACACCAGCAGCATCATCGCGCTGCGCACCGGCGAGGCCGACCAGGGCGTGATCGGCCTGTACCAGACGGGCATTCCGGAGGAGTACCAGCCGGGCCTGAACGTGCGGTTCATGGGCATCGACGCGGCCGCGATCATCAGCTACCTCGTCACCGCCTACTACTCGATGGCCATCCTCGTGCCCGACGCGGCCGGGATCCTGGAGAACGTCCAGATCGGCCGGACGGCCGACTGACCCGGTGGAGAACGCGATGAGCACGACCACCCCCGCCCTGTCCCTGCCCGGCCCGCCCAACCTGGCCACCACCGTGCGCACCCGCCGCGGCGGGGCGATCCCCGGGCTCAAGTACCGGTCCGTGGCGCCGGCCGACCCAGAGAAGGCCGCCGAGGTCGACCGCAGGCTGGAGGCCTGGGCACGGGGCCTGGACCTGTTCCCGGCCGCCTGGAAGGGGGACTTCTCCGGCTTCCAGTTCGGGCGGGCCGTCGTCCTCCAGCATCCCGGGGCAGCCGATCTGGAGCGGCTGACCGTGGCCGGGCAGCTGCTGCTCGCCGAGAACCTGGTCGACAGCTGCTACTGCGAGGAGGACGAGGGCCGCGGCGGGTCGCGCCGGGGGCTCGGCGGCCCGCTGGTCCTGGCCCAGTCGGCGATCGATCCCTTCCACGGCACGCCCGCGCTGGAGGCGGAGTGGCGCGAGGGTGTGCAGGCGGACGGTCCGCTGCGCTCGTACCACTGGGCCATGAAGGACTACGCCGCCTTCGCGACCCCCAGCCAGACCGACCGCTTCGTCCACGACATCGCCCGGCTCCACCTCGGGTACCTGGCCGAGGCCGCCTGGATGGAGACGCGGTACGTGCCCCGGGTGTGGGAGTACCTGGTGATGCGGCAGTTCAACAACTTCCGGCCCTGTCTGTCGATCGTCGACGCCGTCGACGGCTACGAACTGCCGGAGGCCGTGTACGCCCGTCCCGAGATCCAGCGGATCACGGCGCTGGCCTGCAACGCGACGACCGTCATGAACGACCTGTACTCGTTCACCAAGGAACTGGCCGGCGATCCGGACCACTTGAACCTGCCGCAGGTCGTCGCCGCCAACGAGCGGTGCGGGCTCAAGGCCGCCTATCTGAAGTCGATCGAGATCCACAACGAGATCATGACCGCCTTCGAGGAGGAGTCCGCCGTCCTGGCCGCCGCCTCACCCCTGGTGGAGCGCTACGCCCAGGGTCTGTCGGACTGGGTGGCCGGCAACCACGAGTGGCACTCCACCAACACGCACCGCTACCACCTCCCCAACTACTGGTAGGCGCAGCCCCGATGAACCATCAGCAGGACGACAAGGAGTCACCGTTGACCATCGCCCCCGCCGACGCCAGGAACCTGCCGACCCAGTCCATGTACCAGACCCGCGTCGCGGACTACTGGAACGCCGAGGAGAACCCGGTCAACCTCGAACTCGGGAAGCTCGACGACCTCTACCACCACCACTACGGCATCGGCGCCGCCGACCGCTCCGTCCTCGACGAACCCGACCCCGTCCTGCGCCGGGAGCGCATCACCGCCGAACTGCACCGCCTCGAACACGCCCAGGCCGAGCTCCTCGCCGGCCGGCTCGGCCCGCTCACCCCCGTCGACCGCGTCTTCGACGCCGGCTGCGGACGCGGCGGCGGCAGCGTGGTGGCGAACCTGCGGTACGGCTGCCACGCCGACGGCGTGACCATCTCCGCCAAGCAGGCCGCCTTCGCCAACGAGCAGGCCCGCAAGCGCGGCATCGACGACAAGGTCCGCTACCACCACCGCAACATGCTCGACACCGGCTTCCAGTCCGGCGCCTACGCGGCGTCCTGGAACAACGAGTCGACGATGTACGTCGAGCTGGAGTTGTTGTTCGCCGAGCACGCCCGGCTGCTGCGCCGCGGCGGACGGTACGTCGTCGTCACCGGCTGCTACAACGACACGTACGGGCGCGCCTCGCGCGAGGTGTCGCTGATCAACGCCCACTACATCTGCGACATCCACCCGCGCTCCGAGTACTTCCGGGCGATGGCCCGCAACCGGCTCGTGCCCGTCCATGTGCAGGACCTCACCGCGGACACCATCCCGTACTGGGAGCTGCGCCGGGAGGCGGACCACCTGGTCACGGGCATCGAGGAGACGTTCCTGAGCGCGTACAAGAACGGCAGCTTCCAGTACCTGATGATCGTGGCCGACCGGGTCTGAGACCGGGTCAGGATCCGGCGAGCCGGGCGACCGCCTCGTCCACGGAGGCCGCCGGATCCAGCACGTCCAGGCTGCCGTGGGCGCGCAGCACCCGGACGGTGCGCGCGCCGCACACGACGGCGAACCGGCCGCCGTCGTGCAGCACCCGGCGGCGTATGCGCAGCAGCAGGCTCAGCCCGGCGGAGTCGATGAAGGTGACGGCGCGCAGATCGACCACGTACGCCGGGGCGCACAGGGCCGCGACGGAGTCCAGCCAGAACCTCAGATGAGGGACTGTCGCCAGGTCGATGTCACCGCGCAGTTCGGCGACCAGGAGGCCGTCGGCGGCGCGCAGGAGTCCGTGGTCGTCGGGCGGTGGCGGCCACGATGCCGTGGTGACGGGCTCCAGGATGTTCTCGTGCAAAGTGCCGTCCGTTCCGTGCGTGCGCCCCGCGCGCCGGGGCGCACGCTCCGGCGCGGGTGCGTACGGCGGTGGTGGCATCCCCGCACCGTACGCGCCCGCGCCGGAACTCCCCCCGGGCGGCTCCCCCTTGAACCGTGGGCCTTTACTGTTCTACCTTCGCCACATGGTCGGGACATCAACGTCCGCTCATGAGCTTCACAACGAGCGAACGGCAGATGGGCCGGGTGATGCGGAATGCGGCCGCACCTCGCGCTGATCGAGGACGAACCCGACTTCGCACTGATGTGCCGTTCCTATCTGGAGCGCGCGGGATTCACCGTCACCTGGGCCATGGACGCGCGCGCCGGCAAATCCGTACTGCACGAGGGCGGCGTCGATCTCGCGGTCCTCGACCTGGGGCTGCCGGACGGCTCCGGCCTGGAGCTGCTGCGGGCGCTGCGCTCCACGAGCCGGCTGCCGGTCATCGTGGTCACCGGGCGGGGCGCGGAGGCGGACCGGGTGGCGGGGCTGGAGATCGGCGCCGACGACTACCTGGTCAAGCCGTTCTCGCAGCGGGAACTGGTGGCCCGTATCCACGCGGTGCTGCGCCGCTCGCAGCCGCCGGACGTGCCGACCCTCCTGCGGGCCGGTTCGCTGCTCATCGACACCGGAGCGCGCCAGGCCTCCGTCGACGGCGTCCTGCTGACGCTGCGGCCCAAGGAGTACGCGCTGCTGGAGATGCTGGCCGCCGCACCCGGCCGGGTCTTCTCCTCGGAGCAGCTGCTGGAGCGCATCTGGGGCGCGTCCTGGCAGCAGCCCGCGACGGTCGTCGAGCACGTGTACCGGCTGCGCGGCAAGCTCGCGCTGCTGCCCCCGCCGGTCCCGCGCATCGTCACCGTGCGCGGCTACGGCTACCGCCTCGATCCCTGAGCCACCCGCCGCGGCCCCGGAGGTCCGACCATGCCCGAGGACCCGGACTTCCGGTCTCTGTTCGACGCGACCCTGTCCCCCCTGCTCGTCCTCACCCCCGACTTCACCATCGTCGAGGTCAACCGCGCCTACCTGACGGCCACCCGCACCGAGCGGAGCATCGTCGGCCGGCCCATTTTCGACGTGTTCCCCGACAACCCCGAGGACCCGTCCGCCGACGGTGTCGCCAATCTGCGCCGCTCGCTGGAGACGGTGGCGGAGAACCGCCGCACGGACACGATGGCGCTGCAGCGCTACGACATCCCCACGGGCGAGGAGGGAACGTTCGCCGAGCGGTACTGGAGCCCGGTCAACACACCGGTCCTGGACGCCGACGGGCGGCTCACGTACATCATCCACCGGGTCGAGGACGTCACGGAGTTCGTGCATCTGCGCAAGGTCGGGCGGGAACAGCGGCGGGCCGTCGCCGACGCGCAGATGCGGGCCGAGGGCATGGAGATCGACCTGTTCGTGCGGGCGCGGGAGATCCGTGAGGTGAACGAGCAGCTGAGCCGGGCCAACGCCGAACTGGACGCGGCCGGACGGCGGCTGCGGGAGGAGCAGCGGGCCAAGGACCGCTTCATCGCCACCCTCTCGCACGAGCTGCGCAACCCGCTGGCCGCCGCCACCGCGGCCACCGAGCTGCTCGCCCTCGACATGCCGCAGGGCCATCCCGCGCTCGCCGTGCTGGAGCGTCAGCTGGGCACGCTCACACGCATGAGCAACGACCTGCTGGACGGCACCCGCGCGGTGACCGGGCGGCTCGAACTGGTGCGGGACCCGGTCGACCTGCGGTCCGTCGTGGACGGGGCGTGCGCCGACATCCGCGGGCTGTTCGGGCACGAGGGCCGCACGCTGGGCGCGGTCCTGCCGGCCGAGCCGGTGGTCGTGGACGGGGACCGGCTGCGGCTCGCGCAGGTGCTGACGAACCTGCTGTCGAACGCGCTGAAGTACACCCGGCCCGGCGGGCACACCGAGGTGGGGCTGACCGCCGAGGACGACCGGGCCCGGCTGACCGTGCGGGACGACGGCATCGGCTTCGAACCCGCCCAGGCCGAGGAGCTGTTCGGGGTGTTCATGCGGGCCGCGCCGGCGGGTCCCGACACGCCGGAGGGGCTCGGTCTCGGTCTCGCCGTGGCACGGACGGTGGTGGAGCTGCACGACGGCCGGATCGCCGCGCACAGCGACGGGCCGGGCAAGGGCGCCTCGTTCACGGTGCTGCTGCCCACGACCGACGCCACGGCCCCGAAGCAGCCGCGCCCGGCCGCCGCCCGCCCGGCGCCGAGCCACCTGGCCATCCTGATCGTCGAGGACAACGCCGACCTCGCCGAGACCTATCGCACCCTGCTGGAGCGCCAGGGCCACCGGGTGACGGCGGTGCACAGGGGCAACGACGCCCTGGCCGCGACCGAGCAGGAGCCCTTCGACGTGGTCCTGTGCGACCTGGGTCTGCCCGACATCGACGGCTACGCGGTGGCCCGCGCCGTACGCGCACGCCCCGACGGCGACCGGCTGCGCCTGATCGCGGTGTCCGGGTTCAGCCAGGGCACCGACCGCGCCCTGTCCCGGGCGGCCGGCTTCGACGCCCACCTCGCGAAACCGCTGCCGCTGACGGACCTGCTGGAGCTTCTGGAGCGGCTGGGCGAGGCGTGAACTCGGTTGCGCGTCTTCCCCCTTGTGCCCGGCTGTGCTTGCCTGGGGAGCCGTTTTCGGTTGCCGGGGCGGGAGTTGCTGCATGCGGACACCGTGGATCGTGGGCGTGCTGCTGACCGGAGTACTGCTGCTGGGCGCGTGCGGCGACCCGTCGTCCGGGCCGGAGTCCGCGCCGCCCTCACCCGCCGTGCCCGGGGCGTCCGCGACGACGACCCACCAGCGGGCGCCCGCTTCCGCGAACGTGCCGGCCGTGGGGCCCCGCGTGCTGTACCTGGGCGACTCCCTCGCGACGGAGGCCCAGAACGTGCTGGGCGAGCAGCTGCGCCGGGACCTCAACGCGACGTACCGGAGCGCCCCGTACTCCGGCACCACTCTGTGCGACTACCTGGAGGGCACGGGCGCGAAGTCGCTCGTGCCGGACGCGGACAAGGCGGCCGCGCTCGTGCGCTCGCTGCACCCGGACTACGTGGTGCTCCAGTTCTGGGGCAACGCCTGGGGCTACACCTGGTGCATGGACGGCATCACCTACAACGCCTCCCAGCAGCGGTACTTCACCCGCTACAAGGCCGACCTGGCCCGCCTCACCGAGCAGATCGCCGACGCGGGCGGCGACAGGCGGCCGCGGATCGTGTGGGTGCTGCAGGGGCCCGACCCGATCACACCCGACCGGGTGCGGCGGGTGAACGGCATGTACGAGCGGCAGGCCGCGGCCTCGGGCGACCTGGTCGCCGACGCGGGCGCCACCGTCAGCCCCGCCGGCGCCCGCTACACCTGGGCCCAGTACCTGCCGTGCACCACCTACGAGCACGAGCATCCCGACTACTGCACCCAGCCGTCCCGCGACCGCACCGCCCTCCACCTCGACAAGGACTACCTGCACTTCTGCCTGGCCCCCACGACGTCCACCCCGAAGCCGTGCCCGGCCCGCTCCCCCGGCATCCTGCGCATCGCTCGCGCGATCACCGGGGTGATCGCGCAACGCGTGCGTGGTCGTTGAGCCGGCCGGGCGGACGCGGGACTCACCCGTCGGACGAACGGGGGCCGGGCATCCGGGGGACGGGCCGGTCGAGCCGGCCGAGGCGGCTGCGTGCCGGGGCCTCGGGTGCGGGTGTGCCCTCGCGCAGGGCGCTCCCCCCGCACCGAAGATCATCAGGCTGATCGAGGCCAGCAGACCGCCGAGGTTCTCCGCGAAGTCGGCCGTGCGCTGCGGGTCTTCCGGCCCGGCTGGCGCAGGCAGGCGCCGCAGGGCGTGTCCGAAGGCGAATCCGGCGACCCAGGCGGCGATGAAGCCGCTGCCGCGGGTGACGACACCGGCCTCGTACGAGGCAGCCGCCACGGCCAGGACGTAGACCTGACCCCATTCCCGGGCCACCCACCCCCTGCCGCGCGCGGCGCGCAGGAGCCGGCCGCAGACGTGGCCGATCAGCAGGCCCAGGACGGTGCTGAGCAGCAGGGCACGCCAGAACACCCCGGCCATGCCTTCGTGCGCGTAGGAGGTGCCGGGGATCGCCGCCAGGAACAGGACGAAGAACGGCAGCACCATGCCGTCGTTCAGTCCGCTCTCCACGTTCAGCCCCTGCCGTACGAGGGCGGGCACGTGCGGGTCGGAGATCGCCGTCTTGCCCAGGGCGGCGTCGGTGGGGGCGAGGACGGCGCCCACCAGGGCCAGTTCCCAGAGCGTCAGGCCGGACAGGAGCGGCCACGCCAGCAGCCAGCCGGCCGCCACGCTCAGCGGCAGTCCGATCCCCAGCAGCCGGCCGGGCAGGAAGCCACCGGTGGTCAGATCGCGCAGGCGCACCGCCATGGCGTCCGTGAACAGCACCAGGACCAGGGCCGCTTCGAGCAGCGCCGTGATCAGGGCCGTGTCGTGGCCGATGTCGACGAGCCCGAGAACCGCCGGGCCGATGAGGACTCCGGCACCCACGAACACGATCGCCGAGGTGAGCGGGGTCCGGGCCAGCCGGTGCGAGCCGAGGGCATACGCGGCGGTGACGCCCGCCACCGCCAGTCCCGCCCACGCGTGCGCACTCATCACGGGCTCCTCACCGCCGGCCGTGCTAGTCGCGCATGAAGGCCCCGGTGACTTCCTTCTCCAGGTCGGCGAAGGCCCGCCCGCTGACGTCCACCAGGACGTGCCGGACGGTGCCGCCCAGGAACCGGAACGGCGCCTCGTAGTCGTCCGAGACGGCCTGGCCGCTGTCGCGTCCCACGCACAGCCCCTCGCCGTCGAGGGAGAACATCCCGGGCTGGGTGCGGATGCCGAGGCGGCCTGCCTCCCCGTCGTCGACGCGGAGGACGAGCGTGCCGCTGGTGATGCCCTCCTCGGTGCGGTCCTCGGCGGTGAAGGCCGCGGAGAGGATGTGCTCCCCGACGCCGATGCGGTCCGGCGCGACGACCTTCTGCTCCAGTCGGCCGAGCCAGTTGTAGACGTAGTGCAGCCGGCCGTCCAGCAGATACAGGCTGTGCCCGCCGAACCGCCCGCCCTGCGCGAACAGCACCCCGCGCGCCTCGGGCGTGTCGATGTGCACGTCGGCGGCCACGGTGTAGGAGCGGCCGCGGATGTTCACCGCCACCGACTCCGGCACGTCGGCGCAGTCGGGGTAGTACACGTACCGGTCCCGGGGCGCGGAGAGCTGGGGCCGGGGCGTGGAGAAGATCTCCGCCGCCGTACGGTCGTCCAGCGGCAGCCCGTTGTACCGCTCGGCCTCCCGTGCCCACAGGCGCTTCAACTCGGCCAGCTTCTCCGGGTGTTCGGCGGCCAGGTCGCGGGCCTCGGAGCGGTCCTCGCGCAGCCGGTACAGCTCCCACACGTCGTCGTCGAAGCTGCTCCAGCCGGACGGCGCGGGCGGGTGGAGCGCGGAGGCGTGCCAGCCGTCGTGCCAGATGCCGCGGGTGCCGAGCATGACGTAGAACTGGGTGTCGCGCGGGTCGGGCGCCTCGGCGTCCTCCAGCACCGGGCGGAAGCTCGCGCCGTGCAGGGACGTCTGCTCGTGGCCCTTGACGGTGCCGGGCGGCTCGACGCCGAGCAGGTCGTAGAGCGTGGGCACGATGTCGATGGCGTGCAGGTACTGGTGGCGTATCCCGCCGGCCACCTCGCCCAGACCGGCCGGCCAGGACAGGAACATGGGGTCGGCGACACCGCCCTCGTAGGAGGCCCACCGCTTCCAGTACTTGAAGGGCGTGTCGAAGGCCCAGGCCCAGCCCGTCGGATAGTGGTTGTAGGTCTTCGGGCTGCCCAGGTCGCCCAGGCGCCGGATGTTGTCCTCGATGCGGTCGGGCACACCGTTGAAGAAGTTGTTCTCGTTGAGGGAGCCGTTGGGGCCTCCCTCACCGCTTGCGCCGTTGTCGGACACCACCACGACGATGGTGTTGTCCAGCTGGCCCGACTCCGCCAAGTAGTCGAGAACCCGCCCGAGTTGGGCGTCCGTGTAGGAGACGAACCCGGCGAAGACCTCCGCCATGCGGGCGAACAGGCGCTTCTCGCCGTCGCTCAGGGTCTCCCAGGGGCGCACGAACTCGCCGGCCGGCCAGGGAATCCCCGTGGGGCTGAGGGCGTGCGGTTCACCGTGCGGGTTGACCGGCGTGAGCTCGGTGTCCTCGGGCATGAGGCCCAGCTCGATCTGGCGCCGCAGGGTCAGTTCGCGGTAGACCTCGTAGCCGTCGTCGAAGACCCCGCGGTAGCTGTCGGCCCAGTCGCGCGGGACGTGGTGGGGGGCGTGTCCCGCGCCCGGGCACAGGTACATGAACCACGGCTTCTCGGGTGCGATGACCTTGGCGTCGCGGATGAACCGGACGGCCCGGTCCGCGAGGTCCTTGGACAGGTGATAGCCCTGGTCCGGGGTCTGCTCCACTTCGTAGGGGTGGTTGTCGTACACCAGGTCCGGGTAGTACTGGTCGGTCTCGCCGCCGAGGAAGCCGTAGAACCGCTCGAAGCCCCGGGACAGCGGCCAGTGCCGTTTGGAGGAGGCCATGTTCGCCTCCTCGGACGGGCACAGGTGCCACTTGCCGACGCAGTACGTGTTCCAGCCGCGCTCGACGAGCACCTCGGCGATGTTGGCGTTCTCCTGCGGGATACGACCGTTGCAGCCCGGGAAGCCGCTGGTGACCTCGGTGACGCAGGCCATGCCGTTGCTGGTGGCGTTGCGGCCGGTCATCAGGCAGGACCGGGTCGGCGAGCACAGGGCCGTGGTGTGGAAGTTGGTGAAGCGCACACCGGCGTCGGCGATGCGCCGCATCGCGGGGGCCTCGACCCGGCCGCCGAAGAAGTCGAAGGTGCCGAAGCCGATGTCGTCCCACACGAGACAGAGGACGTTCGGTGTGCCCTCGGGGGCCTGCGGCTGGCGGTACGGCTCCCAGTCGGGCACCGAGTCCCGGATGTCCTGTTCGATCCTCCCCCGGAACACTGCGGCCATGGCGCTCCTCCTGGGCTCGCGAATGCTGCGTCCAGCCTGGTCCGGACAGGGGCGCGCCGTCGTCACCCGCCCTGGGTGACGAGGCGCGGGACCGCCTGGCACGGGCTCGCTCCGAGCGGGTGTACACCGCCGCCGGCGAGGATCGCGGGTGGCCGACCGGCCCGGATTCGCCCGTTCGGCCTCCCACGGCGTGCCTGCGCCGCGCCGAGCGGCGGGAATGGAGGCATCCACTGCCCCCGAGAGCGCCGGGAGGTCCCATGGGCGCACCGCCGACACCCGGCTCCTCCGGACCCGCGGACGAAGACGACTCCGCCGACGAGAAGCCCGTACGGAAACGCGGCTCCGCCCCCGGTCGGCTCGCCCGGAGCATCTCGTCGGGCATCCTCGCCGTACTGACCTGTGTCCTCGTGCCGGTCGCCCTGCTGGCGACCTGGGTGCATGACATCGCCCTCGACACCGACCGGTACGTCTCGACGGTGTCACCGCTCGTGACCGAGCCCGCCGTGCAGGACGCCGCCGTACGCAGGATCGCCGACGCCGTGGACGTGCGGGTCGACGGCACCCAGGCCGCCGGGGACATCTCCGACTGGCTGACGGCCCAGGGCCTGCCGCCCCGGGCGGCCGCCGCGGTGCGGATGCTCGGCCCCCAGCTCGACTCGGCCGTGGACCAGGCGGTGACCCGGGTCGTCACCCGGGTCGTGCACAGCGAGGCCTTCGCCAACGTGTGGACCTCCGCCAACCGGGCCGCGCACAGCGCCGTCGTGCACGCCCTCACCGGGCAGGGCCGCGGGGCGGTCGGCGTCGACGAGGGGACGGTCACCCTCGACGTGGGCACCGCCGTCGACCGGGTCAAGGACAAGCTGGTCGACGCGGGGCTCACCCCCGCCGAGAAGATCCCCGAGGTGGACCGGCAGCTGGTGCTCTTCCACTCGGACCAGCTGGCCAAGATCCGAAAGGGCGCGCACCTGCTGGACGTGGTCGGAAACTGGTTCCCCGTCCTCGTCGTGCTGATCGGGACGGCGGCGGTGCTGCTGGCCCGCCGCCGGCGGCGGGCCCTGGCCCGCACCGCTCTGGGCGCCGCCTTCGCCTGTCTGATCGTGGCCATCGGTCTCGTCGTCGCCCGGCGCTACTACCTGGACCACCTCCCGCCGCAGATCCAGTCGCAGGCCGCCGCGGCCGCCGTCTTCGACACCCTGCTGCGTTTCCTGCGCGTCAGCCTGCGCACGGCCGTCGTGCTGGGTGTCGTGATCGCGCTGGGCGCCTATCTCGTCGGTCCGGGCCGGCTGCCCGTCGCCGTGCGGCGGGCCGGCGAGCGCACCGCCGACTCCGCGGCGTCGTGGGCACACGCCCGCCAGGTCGGGGCCGGGCGGGCCGGCGCGTGGGCGCAGGCCTACCGCCGGTGGATCACGCTCGGCGCGCTGCTCGTCATCGCCCTGGTCTTCGCCCTGTGGAACCACCCGACCGTGCTGACGATCCTGCTCCTGGTCCTCATCCTGCTGGCCGTCCTCGCGCTGATCGCCCTGCTGGCGGCCGCCGGACGCGTCGCGGGCGACGCCGGGAGGGCGGAGGGACACGGCCGTGACGCCGGCTGACCGGGCCCTGTTCATGCGGCACACGCGCATCACCCAGCCCGGGTGATCCAGCTCGTGGGGGCGCGCCCGAGCCTGGGGCCATGACCGCGGTCCCCCTGCCGACCCCGTCCTTTCCCCGGCCCGACGCGGGTGCCGAGCCGGGGCCCTTCCACCTGCTGGCCAAACCGGCCGGAGCGATCTGCAACCTGGACTGCACGTACTGCTTCTTCCTCTCCAAGGAACTGCTGTACGAGGGCAGCCGGTTCCGCATGGCCGACGAGCTGCTGGACCGCTACATCCGACAGCTCATCGAGGCGCACGGACCCGCCCCCGAGGTCACCGTGGCCTGGCAGGGCGGCGAGCCCACCCTCATGGGCCTGGACTTCTTCCGCCGTTCGCTGATGTACCAGCGCCGCTACACCCGCCCCGGCCAGCGGATCGTCAACACCATCCAGACCAACGGCACTCTGCTCGACACCGAGTGGGCGCGCTTCTTCCGCGACAACCACTTCCTGGTCGGGCTGTCGGTCGACGGTCCGCGCGCGATGCACGACGCCCACCGGGTCGACAAGGGCGGCAGGCCCACCTTCGACCGGGTCATGCGCGGGCTGCGACTGCTGCGCGAGCACGGCGTGCAGTGGAACGCCCTGACCACGCTGCACGACGCCAACGCGGCCCACGGCCGTGAGGTGTACGCCTTCCTGCGCGACGCATGCGGCGCCAGGCACGTGCAGTTCATCCCGATCGTGGAACGCACCACGCAGCAGCACCTGGCCGCCGCCGACGCGGGCTGGGGCGACCGCGCGAAGGACCGGCCGCTGTACCGGCAGGAGGGCGACCGGGTCACCGCGCGGTCGGTCACCGGCGAGCAGTACGGGCGCTTCCTCATCGACGTGTTCGAGGACTGGGTACGGCGGGACGTCGGCACCGTCTACGTCCAGATGTTCGACGTGGCGCTCGCCAACTGGTACGGCGTCCCGCCGTCGCTGTGCGTGCACTCCGAGACCTGCGGGCGGGCCCTGGCTCTGGAGCACAACGGCGATGTCTACTCCTGCGACCACTTCGTGGAACCGGCCCATCTGCTGGGCAACATCGAACAGCGGCATCTGCTGGAGCTGGTGGACTCGCCGCGCCAGCGGGAGTTCGGCCGCGCCAAGCGCGACGCGCTCCCGCGGTTCTGCCGCGAGTGCGACGTCCGCTTCGCCTGTCACGGCGGCTGTCCCAAGGACCGCTTCGATCTGACGCCGGACGGGGAGCCGGGCCTGAACCACCTCTGCGCGGGGTTCAAGGCGTTCTTCCACCACGTGGACCGCCCCATGGCCACGATGGCCGCACTGCTGCGGCAGGGCCTGCCACCGGTCCTGATCATGCGGCGGTACGCGGCCGACGACGCCATCCGGCCCCACAACGCCCCCTGCCCCTGCGGCGGCGGACGCAAGTGGGCGCGCTGCCACGGCCGCCCTGCACCGCGTGCCGCGGACACGGGGGCCGGGGCTGCCACCCGCGCCGGGTGATTACGGCCCCGGCCGCCCGGCGCACCGTGAACAGGGTCAGAACCGCTCCCTCGCCACCATGTCCGTGGCGAGCCGCAGACCGGAGGCCGTCGTGAACGACTACCCCCTGCTCAACGGGTTCCTCACCATGATGTGGTTCTTCCTGTGGATCATGTGGTTCATGCTCCTGTTCCGCGTCATCGGCGACATCTTCCGCGACGACGGCCTCGGCGGCTGGGGCAAGGCGGGCTGGACCCTGTTCGTGTGTGTGCTGCCCTTCCTGGGTGTCCTCGTCTACCTGATCGCCCGCGGACGCGGCATGGGTGAGCGCGCGATGCGCCGGGCCGAGGAGCAGGAGCAGGCCTTCCGCGGCTATGTGCAGCGCGCCGCCGCCGACGCGCCGGCCGCCGCTCCGACCCGCGCCGACGAGCTGGCCAAGCTCGCCAGTCTGCACGATCACGGCGACCTCAGTGACGCGGAGTACGAGACCGCCAAGTCCAAGGTCCTCACCTCCGTCTGACACCGGGCGGCACGGGCCGTCGGACGACCGCGAGAGAAGCGTGCCCATGCAGTACGAGATCCGGGTCGACGGGCAGATGTCGCCGACGCTCATCCAGGCCTTCCCCGAGCTGCAGAGCTTCGTGGTGCGGAACCAGACGGTGCTGGTGGGCCCGGTGGCCGACGAGGCGGAACTGTACGGCCTGCTGGCACGCTGTCAGTCGCTGGGGCTGCATGTGGTGGAGATGCGGCGGCTGCCCAACTGACGGCCCGGGCGCGGCACCCGCCGCGCCTCACAGGACGTGCAGTTCCCGGGCCCGGCGCACGGCCTCGCCGCGTCGGCCGGCGCCGAGTTTGCGGTAGATGCTCTTGAGGTGGGTCTTGACGGTGTTGACCGACAGGTGGATGTCCTCGGCGATCTCCTCGGTCGACATCAGCTGCGCCAGACGCTCCAGAATCTCGTGTTCGCGCCGGCTGAGCGGTTCGATCAGCTCGGCGGGGGTCCGGTCGCGCGGCAGCTCTCCCCGCACGGTCGGGGGGAGCCAGTCGTGCAGGGCCACCAGCTCCGGGCGGTGGTGCAGGAGCCGTCTCAGCCAGGGTCCGGTCTCCAGGAAGGGGCGTCGCAGCCCCTCGGGCCGGGCGAGGAAGAGGGCCCGTGCGATCAGCCGTGCCGCCGTGTCGGTGTTGCCCAGCAGCTTGGCGGCCTGAGCCCGTACCAGCAGCGCCCGCACGGTGACGGCGGGGCCCTCGCCTGGTCCGGTGGGGAGTTCGGCCAGGAGCTCCAGCGCCGCTTCCTGCTGCCCCGCGTCGAGCATGGCGCGGGCCTCGGCCACCCGGTTCTCGGGGGCCGGGTCCTTGTCCTGTTGGAAGACCTCCAGTGCGGCCAGCGGCCGGCCCGCGGCCAGGTGGGAGGTGCCGACGGTGAGGACGGCCCGGTCGTGCACCCAGGGGGAGGGCCGGATGCCCTGGGCGTCCTGGTCCAGCCCTTCGAGAGCCCGCAGCGCGGCCTGGGGGTCGCCTCCCGCCAGCCTCAGACGTGATTTGAGCAGGGTCAGACCGGTCATCACGAGGGGGTCGTGCAGGGCCGCGGACGCGGCGGCGGCCCGGTCGAGGTGGCCGCGGGCCTCGCTGAGCTCGTCACGGTCGATGGCGACCGCGGCCAGGACGAGATGGGCGACTCCGGTGCGGGCGGTCGGCGGCAGGGCGGAGCGCTCGGCCTGGGCGACGGCCTCGCGGGCATGTCTCTCGGCACGGGCCGGCCAGCCGCGCAGGAAGTCGATCAGGGCGAGTCGCCCGAGGCTCTCGTGCCGGGGGAACGCGGTCACGGGGCTGGCGGCGACCTCGGCCGCGGCTGAAAGCGTCGCCCGTGCGGCGTCGAACCGGCCCTCCCACAGCTGCGCCGACCCGAGGTCCGTGAGCATCAGTGCCGGGAGCTCGGGATGCCGGTCCACGAGTTCCTGCGGTAGCTCGGGCCGGGCCGCTTCCGCGTCCTGTGCCGCCGCCTCGGCCTCGTCGGCCGAACCCGTCATCCGGGCGGCGAGCACCCGCAGCGTGGCGCAGCTGAGCCGGAGCGCGGCCGAGACCTGGTCCTCCTCGCCCAGCCGCGACTCGACTCTGCGCAGATGGAGCAGGCCGCGGTCGATGTCGTGCCGGGCCAGTTCGCGCGCCGCGCGCACCAGGTCCACCGCGGGTCCCGAGGCCTCCGGGGGCATCCGGGAGAACAGCCGGTCGAGCCGGTCGACCTCCAGTCCGGTGCGCAGCCGCCCGATCGCCAGTTCCTCGACGAACAGGGTCGCGGCGAACTCCCAGTCGCCCGCGTCCGCGGCGTGCGGCAGCGCCTCCGCCGGATGCCCCGCCCCGCTCAGCCACTGGGCCGCCGTCCGGTGCAGCACGGGTTCCAGACCCGGTCGGCGCACGCGGAGGTGGACGCGGAGGATCTCGGCGAACAGCGGGTGCAGTCGGTAGCGGGAGTGCCCCAGGGACTCCACGAAGGCGTTGGCGTGCTGCAAGCGGTCGAGGATGGGCGCCGCGTCGTCGCGGCCGGTGAGCACGTCGGCGAGCTCCGGGCGGATCTGTTCCAGGATGCTTGCGCGCAGCAGCAGGTCCTGTGTCTCGGGCGGCTGGGCGTCGAGAACCTCGGCGAGCAGGAAGTCGGCGAGCGTGCTCTGCCCCGCCTCGAACTCCTTGAGGAACGCCTCGGGGTCCTCGGCCTGCTGCGCCGCCAGGATGCTCAGCCGCAGCCCGGCCGCCCAGCCTCCGGTGCGGGTCGTCAGGGCCCGTACGCCCTCGTCCGACAGGGACATCCCGTGCCGGTCCAGCAGCTCGGCGGTCTCCCGCGGCAGGAAGGCCAGGTCGCCGCCGCGGATGTCGACGGCCTCGCCCGCGGCACGATAGCGGTGCAGCGGAAGAAGCGGTTCGGTCCGGCTGATCACGACCAGGCGCAGCCCGCCGTCGGCATGGCGTAGCACGAAGTTCAGCTCGTCGGCGATCTCGGCGGAGGCGGCCACGCGCTCGAACTCGTCCAGCACCAGGACTACGGGCCGCTGCTGTCGGCTCAGCAGGGCGGCGAGCCGTGCGAGCATCGAGTGGTCCACCTCGTCGGAGCGCGCGGGGGTGCCGACGCCGTCGTCGGAGCGGGCGAGCTCCTGGCGCCGCAGCGCCTCCAGTACGTAGGTCCAGAAGACGCCGGGGCTGTTGTCCTCGGCCTCGACCGTGAGCCAGGCGATCCGCCGCGGCACCCGTGGCCCGGTGGTCCAGTCGGCGACCAGCAGCGTCTTGCCCGCCCCTGCCGAACCGTTGACCAGGGTCACCGGTCTTCGCACACCCTGCGTGAGCCGTGCGATCAGCCGCGGTCTGCGCACGAACGTCCTCGGCACCGCGGGCAGGCCGAAACGCGCCGCCAGCAGCGGGCCGCCGTCGGGCGTACGACTCTCACCAGTTGGTTCGCCCACCCTATGAGCTTTGCTCGGAGTGCCGCGAGTCGCAACGGCGAGCGTCCGCCGGGCGCCGTGGGCCCGTCCCCGGGCGGGCCCACGGGGCACGGCTACTCGCCCGCGTACGCCTTCTCCAGGGCCGCGATGTCGAGCTTGTGCATCTTCAGCATGGCCTGCATCGCCCGGGAGGACTTCGCGGTGTCCGGGTCGCTGATCATCTCGTCGAGGCGCTCGGGGATGATCTGCCAGGAGACGCCGAAGCGGTCCTTGAGCCAGCCGCACGGGCCGGGCTCGCCGCCGCCCTCGGTGAGCTTGGTCCAGTAGTAGTCGATCTCCTCCTGGTTGTCGCAGAAGACCTGGAAGGAGATCGCCTCGGTGAACTTGAACTGCGGTCCGCCGTTGAGCGCGACGAACTTGTGGCCGTTGGCCGTGAACTCGACGGTCAGTACCGTGCCGGCCGGCTGCATGGCGCCCTCGGTGTAGTGGGACACCCGGCCGACGCTGGAGTTCTTGAAGACCGAGACGTAGTAGTGCGCGGCCTCCTCGGCCTGGCCGTCGAACCAGAGACACGTGGTGAATCCGTCGGTGGTCATGGGCACCTCCTGGTGTGGGAACGCGGTCATCTGTGTCGACCGGTCCTTCTCCCGAAACTCATCGGTGGGGCGGCCGGTTAATCCATGTGGCCGCCCCGCGCCCCGGACCTAGGCTCGCCTCCATGACGTCACCCGCCGCCGGCAGCATCCGCCCCTTCCGCATCGACATCCCGCAGCAGGACATCGACGACCTGCACGAGCGCCTCGACCGCGCCCGCTGGCCCGACGAGCTGCCCGGCACCGGGTGGGCGTACGGCGTACCGGCGGACTATCTGCGCGAGCTCGTCCGGCACTGGCGCCACACCTACGACTGGCGGGCCGCCGAGGCGCGGCTCAACGAATGGCCGCAGTTCACCACCACGATCGACGGCTCGACCGTGCACTTCGCCCACATCCGCTCCCCCGAGCCGGACGCCACCCCGCTGATCATCACGCACGGCTGGCCGGGCTCCGTCGTCGAGTTCCTGGACGTGGTCGGCCCGCTCACCGACCCGGCCGCGCACGGCGGCGACCCGGCCGACGCGTTCCACGTCGTCGTACCGAGCATCCCCGGCTTCGGCCTCTCCGGGCCGCCCGCCGACACGGGCTGGGAGGCGGGCCGGGTCGCCGACGCGTGGGCCGAGCTCATGGGACGACTCGGTTACGAGCGTTTCGGCGCCCAGGGCGGCGACTGGGGCGCGGCCATCTCGCGCGAGCTCGGGCGCGCCCACTCCGAGCGGGTGATCGGCGTCCATCTGAACCTGCTGCCGGGCGCGCAGCAGGCCACGGAGCCTACGCAGGAGGAGCTGGACGGGCTCGGCACCGAGGAGCAGGAGCGGACCCTGCTGTCCTGGCGCCGGTGGAGCGAGTGGTCGCGCGAGGGCACGGGGTACGCGGTCCTGCAGGCGACCCGGCCGCAGACCGTGGCGTACGCCCTGTCGGACTCGCCGGTCGGTCAACTGGCCTGGATCGTCGAGAAGTTCCAGGAGTGGACGGACTCCTCGCTGCTGCCCGAGGAGGCCGTGGACCGGGACCGGATGCTCACCAACGTGATGCTGTACTGGCTGACCGGGACGGCGGGTTCGGCCGCCCGCATCTACTACGAGCGGGCGCACGCCGAGGGGCGCGGCGCACAGCCCACCGAGCCGTCCACCGCGCCCACGGCGCTCGCCCTGTTCCCGGCCGAACCGCAACTGCCGCTGCGGCACAAGGCGGAGCGGACGGAGCATCTCGTCCGCTGGACCGAGTTCGACCGCGGCGGTCACTTCCCGGCCATGGAGGAGCCGGACCTGCTGGTCGGCGACGTGCGGGCGTTCTTCCGGCAGCTGCGCGAGAAGGGCTGAGGGGCCGCTCTGCCGGTGGCGAATCTGCCGCGGGCAGAGAAACCGCTGCTCCGGGCCGGTCCGGGCCGAGAGTGGAGTCGACGGCATCACCACTCGACGGGAGAACCGATGACTCCACTCAGCATGCTCGCGCCCCGCGCCGAGGAGGGCGACACCCCGCCCAGCCGGTTGGACGACCAGCTCGCCGCCCAGCTGCTCGGGCAGCGGATCGTCGTCCTCGGCACCCAGGTCGACGAGGTCTCCGCGAACCGGGTCTGCGCCCAGTTGCTGATCCTGTCCGCGGAGGATCCGCGCACCGACATCAGCCTGTACATCAACAGCCCGGGCGGCTCGGTGTACGCGGGACTCGCCATCTACGACACGATGCGGCTCATCCCGAACGACGTCTCGACGCTCGCCATGGGATTCGCGGCCAGCATGGGCCAGTTCCTGCTCTGCGGCGGCACACCGGGCAAGCGGTACGCCCTGCCGAACGCGCGGATCATGATGCACCAGGGGTCGGCGGGAATCGGCGGGACCACCGCCGACATCGAGATCCAGGCGGAGAACCTGGAGCACAGCAAGCGGACCATGGAGCGGCTGCTCGCCGAGAACACGGGCCAGACTCCGGAGACGATCGCGCGGGACGGCGACCGCGACCGCTGGTTCACGGCCGAACAGGCCCGGGACTACGGCATGGTGGACCAGGTCCTGGAGTCCCTCGCGGACGTCCGCCCGGCCGCCAACAAGCGACGGATGGGGCTGTGACATGGGGAACTACACGATTCCGTACGTCGTCGAGCGGACCGCGCACGGCGAGCGCTCCTCCGACGTGTTCAGCCGGCTGCTGTCGGAGCGGATCATCTTCCTCGGCACCGAGATCGACGACGGCGTCGCCAACGTCGTCATCGCGCAACTCCTCCATCTGGAGTCGGCGGCGCCCGAGAACGAGATCGCGATCTACATCAACTCCCCCGGCGGATCGTTCACCTCGCTGATGGCGATCTACGACACGATGACGTACGTACAGGCGCCGATCTCGACGATCTGCGTCGGCCAGGCCGCCTCCACCGCGGCCGTGCTGCTGGCCGGCGGGGATCCGGGGCGGCGGATCGTGCTGGAGCACGCGCGCGTGCTGCTCGGGCAGCCGGCCAGCGGCGGCAGCCGGGGCGCGATCTCCGATCTCACCCTGCAGGCGAAGGAGATGATCCGGATCCGCGCGCAGGTCGAGGAGGTGCTGTCCCGGCACACCCACCACGACATCGCGACCCTGCGCGCGGACATGGACCGCGACAAGGTGTTCACCGCCGAGGAGGCGGTGGCCTACGGGCTGGCCGACGAGGTGCTGAGCCGGCGCCTGGCGACCGTCTGAGGCGCCGGCTCCGCGAGGCCGTCAGGCGACCAGGCACAGTCCGTTGTACGGCGAAGTGGACGTGCTCCGGCCGCGGTTGGCCCGTCGGCTGTCGATCCGGACGATCTCGCCGTGCGCCCGCGAGAGCAGGTCGCCGAGACCGAGGCCGAGGGCGTGGGCGGCGGCCGCGAGGACCTCGGAGGAGGCCTCCTTGCGGCCCCGCTCGACCTCGGAGAGGTACGGCATGGAGATCCGGGCGGCGTCGGCCACGTCCTTGAGGGTGCGCTCCTGGGCGAGGCGCTCGCGCCGCAGCACGTCACCGACGAGGTCCCGCCACAGGGGCTCCCTGGGCTCCCTCTGTGGCGGCGCGGCCGGAGGCGCGGCGGCGGGGCGCTCGGTCTGCGGACGGCGAAGGGGAATGACGCGGGCTTCGTTCGGCGCTTGGCTGCTCACCCCCTCAGACTAAATTTCCTCGCCGCGAAGGGAAGGGATCGGCATTCTGCCCTGGGTGGAATCCTGGAGGCGGAGGGCGCGATGAAGGTGTTGCGGGAGACGTTCAACGAGGCGGCCGACCTGTACGACCGGGCACGGCCGCGCTATCCCGGCCCGCTGGTGCGGGAACTGGCCCGCGCGACCGCCCTGGGCCCCGAGACCCGCGTCCTGGAGATCGGCCCGGGTACCGGCCAACTCACCGTCGGACTGGCGGAGTTCGGCTGCCACATCACGGCGGTGGAACTGGGCGACGCGATGGCGACGGTGGCCAGGAAGCGCCTGCGCGCGTACCCGCGGGTCAACGTACAGACCGCGGACTTCGAGACGTGGCGACTCCCCACGGCACTCTTCGACCTGGTCGTGAGCGCGACCGCGTTCCACTGGATCGACCCGGCGGTACGGGTGGTCAAGGGAGCCCGAGCACTGCGCCCCGGCGGCCATCTCGCCCTGATCGGCACCGACCATGTCGCCGGCGGCACCGAGGAGTTCTTCACCCTGGCCCAGAACTGCTACGAACGCTGGGACCCGGCCACCCCACCCGGCCTACGCCTGCGGCCCGCCGCCGAAATCCCCCCGGGCACCGACGAGTTGACGGCCTCCCCGCTGTTCGACGAGGTCGTGGCGACCCGTCACACGCGGGACATCACCTACACCACCGACCAGTACATCGACGTCCTGCTCACCTACTCCGGCCACCGCGCGCTGGCGGAAACGGCCAGGCAGGGCCTGCTGGACTGCCTGCGGCGGCTGATCGACACCCGCTACGAAGGCCGGGTCACCAAGCGTTATCTCCACGAACTGATCGTGGCCACGCGTGGCGCGATGTGAGAGCCGCGCATGGGCCGGAGCAGGCGGGGTACCCGCATCACGAGGACCGAGGCAGACACACGTCTGACTGTGACCTACGTGGGAGAGGTAATGGATACCGCCGTGAATCGGTCGGAGGCACAGGTCGTCCACAAGACCCCCGGTACCGGCACGGGTGACGGATCACTCCCGGGCATCGAACAACCGAGTGCGGTGGCTCCGCGCGACGCGCGCGAGCTGTCCCGGCAGTTCTTCCAGCGGCTCGCCGAGCTGGAGGAGGGCACGCACGAGTACCAGTACGCGCGCAACACGCTCATCGAGATGAACATCTCACTGGTGCGCTTCGCCGCCGGCCGCTTCCGCGGGCGCGGCGACGACATGGAGGACATCGTCCAGACCGGGATGATCGGTCTGATCAAGGCGATAGACCGGTTCGAGCTGGCCCGCGAGGTCGAGTTCACCTCGTTCGCACTGCCGTACATCGTCGGCGAGATCAAGCGGTTCTTCCGGGACACCACCTGGGCCGTGCACGTACCGCGCCGGCTGCAGGAACTCCGCGTCGAGCTGGCCAAGGCGCGCGAGGAGCTCGCGAGCCGGCTGGACCGGGACCCGACGGTCGCCGAACTCGCCACGCTCATGAACATCTCCGAGGACGAGGTCGTCGAGGCACAGCTCGCCGCCAACGGCTACAACTCCTCGTCGCTGG
The DNA here is from genome assembly GCF_040643775.1 of Streptomyces sp. NPDC047081. Taxonomy (NCBI): domain Bacteria; kingdom Bacillati; phylum Actinomycetota; class Actinomycetes; order Kitasatosporales; family Streptomycetaceae; genus Streptomyces; species Streptomyces sp. NPDC047081. The sequence goes on from NZ_JBEYUY010000017.1 coordinate 27,244, forward strand.
ACGCCGCCCTGACCGGCGACGGCCCCGAGGGCGGCGAGGCGGTGCTCGCCGACTTCATCGGTGTCGAGGAGGACGGGCTGCGGCTGGTCGAGGACTTCCAGTCGCTGGCCCCGCTGATGGCCGAGCTGGGCGAGCGGGACCGGCAGATCCTGCACATGCGGTTCGTGGAGGAGGCCACCCAGGCGGAGATCGGCGAACGGCTCGGCTGCTCGCAGATGCACGTGTCCCGGCTGATCAAGCGGATCATCACGCGCCTGCGCAAGGGCATGCTGGGCGAACTCGGCTGCGCCTGACCCGTACGAGCAGGTGACCGCCGTGGGTTATCGCGGCGGTCACTCGCCGTTCAGGGCGACCACTGCGCAGACCCGCTTGCCGACCGGCACCCGTTCCACGGTGACCCGCCTGGCCAGGGCGTGCACTATCTCCAGACCGTGCCGGCCGACGCGCTCGGGATCGCGCGGAAAGCGGCGCGGCAGGGCCCCGCTGCTGTCGTAGACGCACACCGTCACGGCGACGTCGGTGCCTTCGAGTTCCAGGATGTACGGGCCGTTGCTGTGCCGGTCGGCGTTGGTGACCAGCTCGCTCACCACCAGCAGGACCTCGTCCTCGGCCCGGTCGCCGATCGCGGCGCACCACTCCGTTCTCAGCCTGCCCACGAAGTGCGCGGCGAAGGCCCGCGCCTCGGCGATGCAGCCGGGTTCCCCGGTGTAGTGCGCCGCCCGCCTCAGCGGCTCCACGGGCACGTCGAAACCAGTCGGTATCACTGCCCCGCCCACGTGCTCGTTCATGCGTTTCTCTCTCGGAAGCCGGACCGGCCGGATGCTGCTGCACCAGTGCTCGTACCCCGAGCCGGGCCCCGCAGTCCCCGTCGCGGCCCGATGTGTCCGCTTACGCTCACAGCGAGGGTGAGGTCGCGGACGACACCGGAGCACTGTACGTGGTGGAGGCCGACGCGGTGTCCGTGGTGTCCGATGCCAATGGTGGCTCCGGAGGGGACGATTCCGGCGACGTTTCGGGCTTACTCGTCGGCGGCTTGGAGGACGGCGACTGCGAACTCGGCGAGGACGAGGACGGGGCGGTCGACGTCGGCGGGCACGGGGTCGTGGACGGCGTGGGCGTTCCCGGGCTCGCGCCGGGCGAGGACACGCACGGGGACGGCGAGGTGGACGACGGACTCGACGGCGCGGTCGGGGTGGTCACGCTCACCGAAGGCGAGGGCTGCACCGGCGGCTTGGTCGGCCGGTCCTGATGGCCCGTGTCGCCGCGGTGCCGGGCGATCCACGCGTCGTCGTCGGGGTCGTAGATCACGAAGATGTTGATGATCTGCGGTGCGGGCGTGACCACGACGACGTTCGAGGGCCGGTACGAGGGCCAGGAGTCGCCGGTCCGCTTCGGCGTGGTCTGCTGGGCGACGGGCGGGGTCAGCGGGTTGCCGCAGGCGCAGCGCGCGCGGGGTACGCCGTGGCCGTCGACGAGGACGGCGGTGCCGGACTGGAGGACGGCCTGGTAGCCGGTGGCGGCGCCGTTGCGGTAGCCGTGGTTGGTGACGCGGGTGTCCATGCGCAGCTGGACGGGGGTGAGGGAGCGCAGGTAGGCCGGGACCCGGTCCGGCTGGATGCCCTCGACGGAGGCGAAGGCCTGGTTCTTGGCCGGGTCGGCCTGGAGGTACTTGATCTGTTTCTCGACGTCGCAGCTGGAGACGTTGCGGCTGCCGCCGTACAGGCCGGCCGCGCCGCCGTCGACACCCCGTACCGCGTTCGCCGGGGCCGATTCGGTGGCGGGGGCGGCGGAGACGGGGGCGGCGGAGCTGTCCTTGGCCGTGGACTCGGTGAACGGGTCGGGGCCGGTCTTGCTCGCGGACTGCAGGAAGACCTCGCCCGAACCGGAGGCGCCGGAGCCGGAGCCGCCGTCGGAACGGGTGAACACGACGGCCAGCACCACGGCGGCGACGACCGCGGTGGTGAGCACGGCGACCCGGGGCGCGGACTTCCACCAGGGCCGGTGGGGTTCCGGCGAGGGCGTGCCGCCGCTGCCGCCCGGTGGCTGCGAGGGCGGGCCCGAGGGCGGCTGGGAGGGGCCCGACAGCGGGCCGGAGGGGGGTCCTGTGGGGCGGCCGGAGGACGGCGGTTCGACACTCACGAGCTCTTCTTCCCTACGCGGGTTTACAGCGACTTGCCCCGAGTTACACAGCTATGCCGAATAGCTCCCCCATTGTGTGCTCCGGTCCCGGGCGGCCCGCAAGCCGACGCGGACGGACCTCCCGGCGGGCGGAGGCCGCGGGTGCTGCTTAGCGTGGCAAGAGTGAGCCCGCGAACCCCCTCCGACCTGCCCGTTGCCCGCCATGGCTGGGTGCAGGCACTGGCCGCGGTGCTGGCCGCTCTGCTCGCCATGGGAGTCGTGGCAGCGCTGGGGCTGTGGGCGGCCGGGGCGGGCGATCTGCCGGACCGAGCGTTCCCGCGGGTCGTCACGGCGACCGTCGTCACGGCCGTCGGCGGCACCATCGAACTGTCGGGGAACGCGGGCGGGCTGGCCAAGTCGGACGCCGGACTGACCGTGATCCCTCTCTCCGTCACACTGGTCGGCGCGCTGGTCCTGGCGGCGGGTTTTCTACGGCCGCTGCGGCACCGGGCGGTCGCCGGGGCGCCGGAGCTGGCGGGCTGGGCCGCCCGGATCGCCGTGCTGTGGGTGCTCGCGCTGCTCGGCCTGTCCCTCACGGCGCGCCAGAACTTCACGCTCTCCCTCGGCAACGGCACGGCCAGCGACCTCGGCGACCTGTTCGGCGTGTCCCCGAAGATCGGCTTCAAGACGGACGTACCGCAGACCCTGCTCTTCGGCCTCCTCTGGCTGGCCGGCGTCCTGCTGCTGGCCCTGCTGGTCTCACGCGGGGCGCCGCTGCCGGGGCGGCTGCTGCGCTTCCAGGAATCGGTGCGCCCGGCCGCGTACGCGATGGTCGTCCTGCTGCTCGCCTACGTGGCGCTGGGCGTGGCCATCGGGCTGGTGACCGCGATCGCGCGCGGCCACCAGGTCGAGACACTGGCCGTGATCCTCCTGGGCCTGCCGAACCTGGTCTGGCTGGCGTTCACGCTCGGCCTCGGCGCGACCTGGACGGGCCGGGTGCAGGGCCCGTTCGGCCTGCCCATGCCGCACGTCCTGGACGAGGTCCTGCGCACCAAGGACGTCTCCACCCTCAACCTCGGCACCCTCTCCGACTACGACGGCCGGGTGTGGTGGCTCGTGGCCGTGGACGCGGTGTTCCTCCTGGCCGCCGCCTTCGTGATGGCGGCCCGCTCCCCCGCCCGCGTCCGCGCCTGGCAGCACGCCCTGCACATGGCGGTCGCCCTGACCCTGACGGTCCTGATGATCTGCCTCCTGTGCCGCATCTCCGCCCACTACGGCCTGTCGGTCCTGGGCATCGGCGACCTCGGCGGCGACCTGTCCGGCGACCTGTTCCTCAAGCCGAAACTCTGGTCGGCCCTGGGCCTGGCGGCCGTGTGGGGCTTGGTGACGGGCTTCCTGGGCGCACTGCTGGCACGACCGGTACGGCGGCGGGGGCCCGCCGAAAAGGAGTGGGACGGATGACCCGGCCCATGGGAGTGTGCGCCGAGTCGAGGAAGGGACACGACATGGCGCCGGCTCTCGAAGACCGCCTGGCCGTCACGGAGTTGACCGCACTCCACGGCCACCGGGTCGACGACGGGCAACTGGACCGAACCGGTGGCGCGTCACGTGACCAACGCGGGTCCGTGACGTACGAGGACGTCGTGGTGCGGGTCGGTGGGGGCTGGCGTATCCGCCGACGCAAGATCGTGGCCCGGCGGGTGCCGCTCAGCGGAGTGGGTCGGGAGGTCTGAAGACCGGCTCCGCCCAGCGGGGCGGGGGCTGTGGGGGCTCCTCCGCCACCCTCATGGCCACCTCGGTCGGCGGGTGGTCCAGGGGGGTCTCGCCCGTCGTGGCCGTGCGCAGGGCCGTGACGAAGGCGCGGCAGGAGTCGTGGCGGTCGTCCGGGGACTTAGCCATGGCCCTCGCGAACACCGCGTCGGTCTCGGGGGTGAGGTCGGGGCGGAATTCCGTCAGTGGGGGCGGTTCGTCGTACTGGTGGGCCCACAGCAGGGCCATGTCGTCGTCGCGGCGGAACGGCGGGCGGCCCGCGAGGGACTCGAAGACGACGCACGCGAAGCCGTAGACGTCGCAGCGCCCGTCGACCGGGCGGCCGGAGATCTGCTCGGGGGCCACGTAGTCGAGGGTGCCGACGAACTGGCCGACGCTGGTGAAGCCGGTCAGGGAGAGGGACTTCTTCGTCAGGCCGAAGTCCGTGAGATAGGCGTGCTCGGGGTGGTCGCTGTCCGTGCCGCGGGCGACCAGGATGTTGCCGGGCTTCACATCCCGGTGGACCAGCCCGTGCTCGTGGGCCGCGTCCAGCGCCGAGGCCACCTGGGCGGCGATGCGCAGGGCGGCCGAGGGCGCGAGCGGGCCCCGCCGGTCGAGGAGATGACGCAGGTCGCTGCCCTCGACGTACCGCATGGCGATGTAGAGGACGCCGTCGGTCTCCCCGGCCTCGTACACCGGCACGATGTGCGGGTGGTCGATCGCGGCGGCCGCCCGGGACTCGTGGGTGAAGCGGAGCCGGAACGTGTCGTTGCGGGCGAGTTCCGGGGCGAGCAGCTTGAGCGCGACGGTGCGTTCGAGGCGCAGGTCGCGGGCGCGGTAGACGACGGCCATGCCGCCGCGCCCGATCTCGCGCTCGATCCGGTACCCGGCGACCTGTCGGCCGATCAGCTCGGAGGGGCGGCCGGAGAACAGGCTCGTGTCACGGGCCATCGGGCGTCACGACCTGCGTGGGGGCGTGCCCGGGGTCCGGGGCCGCCGCGCGGGGCCCGTCGTCGGCGGCGAAGGTGTTCACGCGTTTCCCGTCGCCGTACACCCACCGCCCCCGCTCGGTGTCGTACAGCCAGACGGACTCGCCGTCGACGACGATGCCGATGCGCAGTCCGCGGGTGCGGACGCGGAAGGACTCGCCGTCGAGGCCGCCGCCCGCGAGCTCCTCGAGCGCCGTCCGGTAGTGCGCGAGGGTCTGTTCGGCCCGGGCGAGCAGGGGGCGCGGATCGGCGGTGCGGGCCTGGGGGCCGCCGGTGGCGGGCGGGTCCTGTGGTACGGCGACCAGGAAGCGGCCGTCGACCCAGGCGGACCAGCCGTTGGCGCACAGGACGTGCGCCCAGTCGCCGCGCCGCTCGACGAGCTGGACGGGCAGCAGCGGGTCGAGGGGCACGGTGGGCCGGGCCGGGTCGGGGCTCTCCCAGGCGGGCATGCCGTGCTGGGGGACGACGTGGGTGGGCCGGAAGCCGGGAGTGGTCATCGGGGCGCCTACTTCCGCAGCACGGCGGGTTCGTGCCGGCGCAGCAGCCGGGAGACGGCGTACCCGAAGACCGCCGACAGCACCACCAGCATGGCGATGTTCAGCAGCCACACCCCGGCCGAGTGCTTGAACAGCGGGTCGCCGGTCAGCTCGCCCGGCACGATCCGGGCCAGCCCGACGGTCCCGGCCATCGCGCCGAGCGCCCACCTCGAGGGCACCAGCCAGGACAGCTGCTCCAGGCCGGGCACCCCGTGCAGTTTCAGCAGGGCACCGCAGAAGACCACTTGGACGATGGCGAGCAGCACGAGCAGCGGCATCGTCACCTCCTCCTTGCGCACCAGCGCGGAGACCAGCAGACCGAGCATCATCGCGGTGAAGGCCAACAGGGCGACGGCGACGGTGATTTCGACCAGGGGCGGCATCAACACGCCCTCGCCGCCCGGCGCGTTGAGGTCGACGCCGAGCAGCGCGACCAGGGTCAGCACCACCGCCTGCAGCACGGTGACCGTCCCGAGCACGACGACCTTCGACATCAGGTACGCCGATCTGGACAGGCCCACGGCTCGCTCGCGTTGGTAGATGCTGCGTTCCTTGACGAGTTCGCGCACGGCGTTGGCCGCGCCGGTGAGGACTCCGCCGACGCACAGGATGAGCAGCGCGTTCATCGCCGTCTCCTGCGTGAGCTTGCTGCCCGCGAGGGCCCGCGCCATGGCGCCCATCACGAACGGCAGGGCGATCATGATCACGAGGAAGGTCCGGTCCGCGCCGAGGGCGGCGGTGTAGCGGCGGACGAGCGTGCCGAGCTGGGCGCCCCGGCTGCGCGGCCGGGCGGGCGGGGTGATCACGACCGGGCCTGAGCGGGGCACGCGGGGCTGGGCGGTGGCCTCGGTGACGTAGCGCCGGTGGAAGGGCGAGAGGCGGAAGTCGCCCGCCCAGTCGCGGTCCTGGTCGCGCTCGAAGGCCTCGAAGGCCTCCGGCCACTGCTCGAAGCCGAAGTAGGCGAGGGCGTCCTCGGGCGGGCCGTAGTAGGCGACCTTGCCGCCGGGCGCGAGGACGAGCAGCCGGTCGCACACGTCGAGGCTCAGCACGCTGTGGGTGACGACGATGACGGTGCGGCCGTCGTCGGCGAGGCCGCGCAGCATGTGCATCACCGAGCGGTCCATGCCGGGGTCCAGACCGGAGGTCGGCTCGTCGAGGAAGAGCAGGGAGGGCTTCGTCAGCAGCTCCAGGGCGACGCTGACCCGCTTGCGCTGGCCGCCGGAGAGGCTGTGCACGGGCTGGTCGGCGCGCTGCTCCAGACCGAGTTCGCGGATGACCTCGTCGACCCGGGCCCGCCGCTCGGCCTTCGCGGTGTCCTGCGGGAAGCGGAGTTCGGCGGCGTACGACAGGGCGCTGCGGACGGTGAGCTGGGCGTGCAGGATGTCGTCCTGCGGGACCAGGCCGATGCGCTGGCGCAGCTCGGCGTAGTCGCGGTAGAGGTCGCGGCCGTCGTAGAGGACCGTGCCGTGGTCGGCGGGCCGCTGCCCGGTCAGCGCGCCCAGGAGCGTGGACTTGCCGGCGCCGCTCGGGCCGACGACCGCGAGCAGGCACTTCTCCCCCACCGGGAACGACACGTGGTCGAGCAGCGTCTTGCGGCCGCGGTCGACGGCGACCGCGAGGTCCTGCACGTCGAGGGAGACCTCGCCGGTGTCGACGTACTCCTGCAACTGGTCGCCCACCAGGCAGAACGCCGAGTGGCCGATGCCGACGACGTCACCGGGGCCGAGCGGGGCGAGGGTGACGGCCGCGCCGTTGAGGAAGGTGCCGTTGTGGCTGCCCAGGTCGGCGATCTCGTACGTGCCGTCGGGCAGGGCGCGCAGTTCGGCGTGGTGCCGGGAGACGACGAGGTCGTCGATGACGAGGTCGTTGTCGGCGGCCCGGCCGATGCGGACGGTGCGGGTGGGCAGCGGCCGTACGGTGGTGGGCTGCCGGAAGGTGCCGGTCAGGCCCGGCATCGAGACCCCCGAGGGGCGCTCACGGACCGGCACCGGGAGGCTGGCCAGCACGGCGCAGGGGCCGTCGGCCGGGCTGCCGAAGCGGATGACGGAGCCGGGGCCGACGCCCCACTCGTGGACGCGGCGGCCGTCGGCGAAGGTGCCGTTGGTGCTGTTCTCGTCCTCGATGGTCCAGTGGTCGTCCTCGGGCCGCAGCACCGCGTGGTGCCAGGAGACCCGGGCGTCGTCGATGACGATGTCGCACAGCGGGTCGCGGCCCACGTGGTAGTCGTGGCTCGGGCTCATCACCGTGGAGCCCGACTCGGTCTCCAGGACGAGTTCGGGCGCAGTCGGCATGACCGGCCGCTCCGCCATGCGGGAAATTCTACCGATTCGTCCACATGTGCGCCTGGCGCGGGATGCGGCCTCGCCCCGGATCAGCCGACCGGCAGGAAGAGCGCCGGGGTGACCCGCTGCATGCGCAGGGCGTCGATGGACTCGGCCAGCAGCTCGTACTCCGTGGTCTCGTCGCTGATGGCCAGCCGCACCAGCCGGCCGGCCGCCAACTCGTCCGCCACCAGCTCCTGTTGGCTGTCGTCGGCGCACCACACGCGCAGCACGGCGGGCACGTCCGGGACGGTGTCGGCGACGGGGACGAGCGAGCTCGGCGGGAAGTGCTCGGCCTCGGGCCGCGGGTCGAGGCGGTCGGCGATCCAGTTGGCGCGATCGCGCAGCCACCACAGGGCGAGGGCGAGGGTGGGGGCCCGGTAGGTGCCGAGGGGCACCCCGATGCGCTCGCCGCCGCAGACTCCGTACGCGGTGACGTGGCATAAGAACTCGTCGTGCACGTTCCACACTCCCCCGTGGCTCGTTCGCCGGTCGGCGGCCTCGCTTTCCCTCCGGCTCATGTGCTGTGCGTGACGGGCTCTTCGCTCGCCGTGAAGTCCCTATGACTGATGAGTATGTTCACTACTGAAACACTGTCACCACGACTTTCCGGCCAGTCTCCTGGCATATTCACAGGGGCTGTTGGCCGAAATGCAGCGCCCGCCGCCATTACCCGAGGGGTAATCGACCGTACGGGCCGCCGCGGGCATGGTTGTCGTACCGGGTCGCCGGAGCGTGAATCCCGGTCCTGACCAGCAGTTACGACCTCGATGGAGGCTGATCGACCATGTCCGCGAACACCAACCGTCACGAGATCGCCGTCGCCCGCTACTTCGAGGCCTGGAACGCGGCCGAGCCCGAGGAGCTGGCCAAGGCGGTGGCCGCCGCCTGGACCGCGGACGGCTCCTACACCGACCCTCTGGCCGACGTCGGCGGGCACGAGCAGATCGCGGCCGTGGTAGCCGCGGCCCATGAGCAGTTCCCGGGTTTCGCCTTCCGCTTGGCGGGCGCGGTGGACGGCCACCACGACACGGCGCGCTTCTCCTGGGAGCTGGTGAACGAGGCCGACGGTTCGGCGCCGGTGGCCGGTTTCGACGTGATCACGCTGGACTCCGACAGCCGGATCCGCTCCGTGCTGGGCTTCCTGGACCGGGTGCCCGCGGGGGCCTGAGCGCCGCCGACGAGTTTTCGCGCTCGCGGTGGTCTGTCGAGTGTCCGGCCACCGCGAGCGGAGGAGGAGCAGCTCAGCTCCTGGTCGCCTCCCGGTAGCGCCGGGGCGCTACGCCGACCGTCCGCTTGAAGGCGTTGCTGAAGGCGCTCTCGGAGGTGTAACCGACGGAGCGGGCGAGCGCCGCGACCGGGGCCGTGTCCTGGCGCAGGGCGCGGGCGGCCAGGCTCATGCGCCAGTTCAGGAGGTACGTCAGGGGCGGCACCCCGGCCGCCTCCTTGAACCGTACGGCGAAGGTGGTCCGGGACATCGCGGCGGCGCGGGCCAGCTCCTCCAGCTGCCAGGGGTGTGCCGGGTCGCCGTGCATCAGCCGCAGCGCCGGGGCCAGCCGCCCGTCGGCCAGGGCGCGCAGCCAGCCGGGCGGCAGCCCCTCCGCCTCGGCGAGGCAGACCCTGAGCACCTGGACGAACATCAGCTGGGCGAGCTGGTCCGAGGCGAACTCGACGCCGGACCGGCGCGTCTTCATCTCGGTCACCAGCTGACCGGTCAGCCAGCGCAGGACCGGCGCCTCGGCCGCGTCGGCCCGTACGTGGATCAGCTCGGGCAGGGCCCGCCGCAGCAGTTCGCCGCTGTCCCGGCTGAGGTCGATGTGCCCGGAGACGCAGGCGACCTCCTCGCCCTCACCGAGCCGTCCCATGCGGGTGCCGGGGTCCATCTCGACCTGGTCGGAGCTGACCGGCTCGATGCCGGGAGCGCTGCACAGCACGTACGGGCGTCTGCCGTCGGAGACGACGATGTCGCCCTCGACCAGCGACAGGGGCTCCCCGCCGCCCGGCGGAACCATCAGGCACCGGCCCCGCACGACCGCGTTGACCTTCAGCTTGTCGCGCCCCTCCAGCCGGATGGCCCAGCTGCCGCCGGCCGTGAAACCACCGGAGAACACGCTGCGGGCGTCGGCGACGGCGAGGGCGTCGGAGAGCGGGTCCGCGGACATGCTCGAACTATCACGCAAGTAATGCGGATTCTCAAGCATTCATCGTACGGATCCGCGTGCCTACGGTGGCATGGACGGCTCACACAGAGGAGTTACGCACCATGTCCACCGCACAGCAGCCCCTCCCCTCCGGCTTCGGCGCCGCCTCCACCACCGAGGAGGTGATCAAGGGCGTCGACCTGACCGGCAAGGTCGCGATCGTCACCGGCGGCTACTCCGGCATCGGCCTGGAGACCGCCCGCGTCCTGCGCTCCGCCGGCGCCGAGGTCGTCGTACCGGCGCGCGACCTGGAGCGGGCGCGGGCCGCGCTCAAGGACGTACCCGGGGCGGAGGTCGAGTATCTGGACCTGCTCGACCCGGGATCGATCGACGCCTTCGCGGAGAAGTTCCTGGCCTCGGGGCGTCCGCTGCACATCCTCGTCAACAGCGCGGGGATCATGGCGACTCCGCTGACCCGGGACGCGCGCGGGTACGAGGTGCAGTTCGCCACCAACCACCTCGGTCACTTCCAGTTGGTACGGCGCCTGTGGCCCGCGCTGGTCGCCGCCGATGGCGCGCGGGTCGTGGTCGTGTCGTCGCGGGGCATCCGCTTCGGCGGTGTCGACTTCGACGATCTGCACTTCGGGCACCGGCCCTACGAGCCGTTCGTCGCCTACGGCCAGTCGAAGACGGCCAACGCGCTGTTCGCCGTGGAGCTGGACCGGCGCGGTCGGGCCGAGGGCGTACGGGCCTTCGCCGTGCACCCCGGCATCATCATCGACACCGGGCTGATCAAGCACCTCGACCCGGAGGTCGTCCGGGCCTCGGGCACGGTCGACGAGGACGGCAGGCCCGTCATCGACCCCGAGCGCCAGTGGAAGACGGTGCAGCAGGGCGCGGCCACCGGCGTGTGGTGCGCGGCCAGCCCCCAACTGGCCGGTCTCGGCGGGGTCTTCTGCGAGAACTGCGACGTGAGCCCGCTGGTGACGCCCGAGACCGAGGCCGCCTGGTACGAGAGCGAGCAGACGCCCGGCGTGCTGCCGTACGCTGTGGACCCAGAGGCGGCGGCCCGCCTCTGGGAGGTCAGCGAGGGGCTGATCACGGCTCGATGATCGCGTCGATGCGGGCCAGTTCGTCCGCGTCGAAGTCGAGGTTGCGGGTGGCCGCGACGCTGTCCTCGATCTGCTGGGCGCTGCTCGCGCCGACCAGCGCGGAGGTGACGCGGCCGCCGCGCAGGACCCAGGCCAGGGCGAGCTGTGCAAGGGTCTGGCCGCGGCCCTTGGCGATCTCGTCGAGGGCCCGGAGTCTGGCCACCAGGTCCTCGGTGACCGCGTCCGAGTTCAGGAACGGGCTGTCGCTCGCCGCCCGCGAACCCTCCGGGATGCCGTCGAGGTAGCGGGAGGAGAGGAGGCCCTGCTCCAGCGGGGAGAAGACGATGGAGCCGACCTGGAGCTCGTCGAGGGCGTCGAGGAGGCCGCCCTCCTCGGGGCGCCGGTCGAGCATCGAGTAGCGCGGCTGGTGGATGAGCAGCGGGGTGCCGAGCTCGCCGAGGATGCGGGCGGCCTCGCGGGTCTGCTCCGCCGAGTAGTTGGAGATGCCGACGTACAGCGCCTTGCCCTGCTGGACCGCGGAGTGCAGGGCGCCCATCGTCTCCTCCAGGGGAGTCTCCGGGTCGGGGCGGTGCGAGTAGAAGATGTCGACGTAGTCCAGGCCCATCCGCGCGAGGCTCTGGTCCAGCGAGGACAGCAGGTACTTGCGCGAACCCCACTCGCCGTACGGGCCGGGCCACATCAGATAGCCGGCCTTGGTGGAGATCACCAGCTCGTCGCGGTACGGCCCGAAGTCCGTCTTCAGGAACCCGCCGAGCGCGGACTCGGCGGCGCCGGGCGGCGGGCCGTAGTTGTTGGCCAGGTCGAAGTGGGTGACGCCGAGGTCGAAGGCGCGGCGCAGGATGGCCCGCTGGGTCTCGACCGAGCGGTCGGGCCCGAAGTTGTGCCACAGGCCGAGCGAGATCGCGGGCAGCTTCAGGCCGCTGCGGCCGGTGCGCCGGTAGGGCAGGTCCGCGTAACGGTCGGGGTGTGCGGTGTACAACGCGACTCCAGAGGGGTTGGCACACGGTTTCCGGTTCCCGGCGCTCCGGGGAGACCAGAGCTCCTGGGAGACCAGCACCCACTCTTTCGCGACCTGCGGGCAGTGGTCCAACAGGAGAATGCGATGGAACTCAGCGACTAGGCTGCTCAATCATGGAACTCCGCCATCTCCAGCACTTCGTCGCGGTCGCCGAGGACCAGCATTTCACCCGGGCCGCCGAACGGCTGCTGGTGTCCCAGTCCGGTCTGTCGGCCTCGATCCGGGCGCTGGAGCGGGAGCTGCAGACACCGCTGTTCGTGCGGACGACCCGGCGCGTGACGCTGACGGAGGCGGGGCGGGCGCTGCTGTGCGAGGCGGAGCGGATCCTGGCGCAGGTGCGGGCGGCGCACGAGGCGGTCGCGGCCGTGCAGGGGGTGCTGCGGGGCACGCTCTCGCTGGGGACCGAGCAGTGCATCGCGGGGGTGCATGTCGCGCGGCTGCTGGCCGCGTTCCGGCACCGGCATCCGGATGTGGAGATCCGGCTGCGGCAGGCGGGTTCGGGCGCGCTGGCGGAGGAGGTCGCGGCCGGGCGGCTGGACCTGGCCTTCGCCTACCGGACGCAGGCGGACACCGACCAGCTGCGCTCGGTGTCGCTGACGGCGGAGCCGATGACGGTGCTGTGCCATCCGACCCACCGGCTGGCGGGCGTGGGCGCGGCCGTGACGCCGGACGAGCTGGGCGGCGAGGTGTTCGTCGACTTCCACCCGGACTGGGGCCCGCGCCGCACCACCGACACGGCCTTCGCGGCGGCAGGTGTACGGCGGACCGTCGCGCTGGAGGTCAACGACGTGCACAGTCTGCTGGACCTGGTCGACGAGAACCTCGGGATAGCCGTCGTACCCCGGCACTTCCGGCACAAGCGCGAGGCGCTGACCGCGCTGCCCGTGAAGGGCACCGGTGAGGCGGTCTACGAGACGGTGGCCCTGCTGCCGCCGCCGCAGGCGACGAGTCCGGCGGCCCGGGCGCTGATGGCGCTTCTGGAACAGGGGACGCACGACGGACTGTGATGCGCGATGGTGGAGGGATGCATGCCAAGGACATCCTCATCGACGGGTTCAGCCGCATCCAGGAAGAAGTCCACGCCGCCGTCCAGGGGCTCGGCCCGGACGCCCTCGACGCCCGCCCCACCGCCGACACCAACTCCATCGCCTGGCTGGTCTGGCATCTCACCCGTGTCCAGGACGACCACGTGGCCGACGCCTTCGGGCTTGAACAGGTGTGGCTGACGCAGGACTGGCACAAGCGCTTCAACCTCGACCTGCCGCGCCACGACACCGGCTACGGCCACAGTCCGGCGAAGGTCGCCAAGGTGCGGGTCGACTCGGCCGACCTGCTGACCGGCTATTACGACGCCGTCCACGAGCAGTCGCTGCGAGCCCTGCGGGAGCTGACCGCCGGGGATCTGGAGCGCGTCGTCGACGAGCGCTGGGATCCGCCGGTCACCCTGGGCGTACGGCTGGTCAGCGTCCTGTCCGACGATCTGCAGCATGTCGGACAGGCCGCCTATGTGCGTGGGCTGCTTCAGAGCGCGGCCGCGTAACCCGGCAGGACGACGTCCTCGATGAGGGCCTTGCGTTCGTCGAACGGGATGAACGCGCTCTTCAGGGCGTTCACCGTGACCGTGCGCAGGTCCTCGACGCCCCAGCCGGCCTGCTCGACCAGCAGGGACATCTCCCGCGTCATCGTCGTGCCCGACACCAGACGGTTGTCGGTGTTGAGGGTGACGCGGAAGCCGAGGTCCTTGAGTGCGGTGATGGGGTGCTCGGCGATGGAAGTGGCCGCGCCGGTCTGGAGGTTGGACGTCGGGCACATCTCCAGGGCGATCCGGCGGTCGCGCACCCAGCCGGCGAGGCGACCGAGCTTGCCGTCGACGATGTCCTCGGTGATGCGCACGCCGTGGCCGATGCGCTGGGCGCCGCACACCTGGAGCGCCTGGTGGATGCTGGGCAGACCGTGCGCCTCGCCCGCGTGGATGGTGAACGGCACGCTCTCGCGGCGCAGGTGCTCGAAGGCGTCGAGGTGGTCGGCGGGCGGGAAGCCGTCCTCGGCGCCGGCGATGTCGAAGCCGACGACGCCCGCGTCACGGTAGGCGACGGCCAGGTCGGCGGCCTCGCGGACGCGGTCGAACATCCGCATGCCGCACAGCAGGGTGCCGACGCGGACGGGCGTGCCGGCGGCGGCCGCCTTGGCCATGCCCGCGGCGAGCCCTTCCTGGACAGCCTCCACGACCTCGTTCAGGGTCAGCCCGCCCTTGACGTTCAGCTCGGGGGCGTAGCGCACCTCGGCGTAGACGACGCCGTCGGCCGCGAGGTCGAGCACGTACTCCTCGGCGACGCGCAGCAGGCCCTCGCGGGTCTGCATCACGGCGAGGGTGTGCTCGAAGGTGGCTATGTAGCGCACCAGGTCACCGGAGTTGGCGGCCTCGAAGTACCAGGCGGCGAGCTCGTCGGGGTCGGTGGTGGGCAGGGTGTGGCCGGCCTCCGCCGCGAGCTCCACGACGGTGGCGGGGCGCAGGCCGCCGTCGAGGTGGTCGTGCAGGACGGCCTTGGGCAGGCGGCGGATCGTGTCGGCGTCTACACGCGTAGCGGTCATGGCGGGTCTTTCCTCGGCGGGGCGGTGGGGAGCAGGTGGGGGTCGGTCAGTCGGCAGGCTGGAGCAGGTCCCAGCGGTTTCCGTACAGGTCCTGGAAGACGGCGACCGAGCCGTAGGGCTCGTGGCGCGGTTCCTCCAGGAAGGTCACTCCGGCGGCGAGCATACGGGCGTGGTCGCGGGCGAAGTCGTCGGTGTGCAGGAAGAACCCGACCCGCCCGCCGGTCTGGTCGCCGACCCGGCCGCTCTGGGCGTCACCCTTGGCCCGGGCCAGCAGCAGGCCGGTGCCCTGATTTTCGTTGCCGGGCTCGACGACGACCCAGCGGGAGCCGTCCGGGCGCGGGGTGTCCTCGACGAGCCGGAACCCGAGGGCCTCGGTGTAGAAGCGGATCGCCTCGTCGTAGTCGTCGACGACGAGGGTGACCAGGGCGATGCGTCTCATCGTGACCTTTCGGAGGGGGCGGTTGACGGGTGAGGTTATACGTAAAACCTCGCGTGCGCCAGTCCGCTCTGTCGGTGGCGTCGCAGGGGCCCTCGAAGCTGGGCTCGGGGCCGTCCTAGGGCCCGGGGACGAGGACCGTGGCCCGAGGTGCGCCGGTGTGTGGGCCGGTAGCGTCGTCGGCATGAAGATCGCCGGGGGGCCGCGTGGGGCCGAGCAGCGCAAGCGGGACGTACTGGCCCGGCTGGAGCGGGAGATGGACGTCTGGGTGGCGACCGCCGACGGGGACGGGCTGCCGTGTCTCGTCGCTCTGTGGTTCGTGTGGGACGGGGCGTTCGTGTGGGTGTGCACCCGGAACAGCAATCCCACCGGGCGCAATCTCCGCGACGGCGGGCGGACCCGGCTCGCGCTCGGGGACACGCAGGACGTGGTGTTGGTCGACGGGGACGTGGAGGTGTTCGGGCGGGACGATGTGCCCGTCGGGGCGGTCGAGGCGTTCGTGGCGAAGACGGGGTGGGATCCCCTTGCGGACAGCGCCTCGTACGCGTTCTTCCGGGTGCGGCCCCGCGCCGTTCAGGCCTGGCACGGGACGCACGAGCTGCGGGGGCGCCATCTCATGCGGGACGGCGTCTGGGCGGTCTGAGGGAGCCGGTCAGGGGGTGAGGACCATGCGGAAGCGGGCGGCGCCGGCGAGCATCTTCCGGTAGGCCTCGTCGGCCTGGTCCAGCGGGACGGTCTCGGTCGTCGGGCGGATGCCGTGCAGCGCGGCGAACGCCAGGGTGTCCTGGACGTCCTGTGCGGTGCCGGAGGGGTGGCCGCGGATGATCCGGCCGCGCATGAGCAGCTGGTTGGGGCTGATCCCCAGGGCCTCGGCATCGGCGCCGATGGCGACGAGCTCGCCGCGGTGGGAGAGCCCGTCCACGGTCGCCGTGATGGCGGCGGAGTTGCTGGCGGTGGCCAGGATCACCTTGGCGCCGCCGAGGGACCGCAGCGCTTCCGCGACCGGGATGTCCGTGGTGCTGTCGACGTAGTGGTGGGCGCCGAGCTGCTTCGCGAAGTCGGCCTTGTCGGCGCCGCGGGCGATCGCCACGGTCTCGTACCCCATGGCGACCGCGAACTGCACTCCCAGGTGGCCGAGGCCGCCGAGGCCGAGGACGCCGACGAGGTCGCCGGGGCGGGCGGAGCTGCGCCGCAGCCCGTTGAACACGGTGACGCCGGCACAGGCCATGGGTCCGGCGTCGACGGCCGAGAAGGCCTCCGGGATGCGGGCCAGCGCGTCGACGGGCGCGATGGTCTTCTCGGCGAAACCGCCGTCGTAGGCCCAGCCCGGCACCTTCAGGTTGTCGCAGACGATGAAGTCGCCCTGGCGGCAAGGGATGCAGTGACCGCAGCTGCCGCCGAACCAGCCGACGGTCACTCGGTCGCCCGGCTGCCAGCCCTTCTCCCCCGCTCCGTCGCCGAGTTCCTCGATCCGCCCGGCGATCTCGTGCCCGGCGACCACCGGGAAAGTGACGCCCGGCAGTGCGGCGTTCACGAAGGCGGCGTCGCTGTGGCAGATCCCGCATGCCTCGACGGCGATCCGCACATGGCCCGGGCCCGGCCGCGGCACCTCGCGTTCGACGATCCGCAGGGATCCGCCGGCCTCGGTCACCTCGGCGACTCGATAGGTACTCATCCGCTGCTCCTGGGAAGGTGCGAAAAGTTCCTGAACCAGCACACCAGCTCCGGCCCTGCCGCGCGCGCCGAAAGGTCGAGGGCGGCACGGGGCGCCCGGTCGGCCATCCGCGGGACGGCCGGTGTGTCCACTCTGGCTTCTACTACTCCTCGCCACCCGAGGGAAGCTCTCACGCCACCGGGTACCCGGGCTCGCGCGCTCCCGCTGCGATGCGCACGAGTTCACCTGCGGAACTCCGATCGCAGCCATCGGGTACGACAACTCACCAGCGACGTGCGGTCATGGCCGACACGATCCGCGACCGCCGTCCGTGCGCCGTGTCGGTGCTGGGCGGCAACCGCCGCCGGCGTCAATCCGCCGCCCGGTGCAGGGTGTTGAGACGTTCCAGCTCCTCGTCCGTCAGACGCAGCGCGCCCGCCGCGATGTTCTCGGCGAGGTGGTCGGGGTTGCCGGTGCCGGGGATGGCGAGGACGTGCGGGCCCTGGTGCAGGGTCCAGGCCAGGCGGACCTGCGCGGGGCTCGCGTCGTGGGCGCGGGCGACGGCGAGCACCGCCTCGTCGTGGGCGGTCGTCGCACCGCGCGCCCCGCCCTGCCCGGCGACCGCGAAGAACGGCACGAAGGCGATGCCCTGTTCACCGCAGAGCCGCAGGACCTCGCGGGTGGCCGGCGCATGGTCGCCGAGCCCGTACCGGTTCTGCACGGACACGACGGGCGCGATCTCCTGCGCCTCGGCCAGGTGCCGGGGCTCGACGTCGGAGAGCCCCAGGTGCCGTACGAGCCCCGCCTCGCGCAGTTCGGCGAGCGCGCCGAAGTGCTCGGCGACCGACTCCTGGTGCATCCGGCGCAGATAGACCAGGTCGAGATGGTCCCGGCCGAGCTGGCGGAGGTTCTCCTCGACGTGGCCGCGCAGCTGGTCGGGCCGGGCCGAGGTGCCCCACTCGCCGTGGTAGTCGCGGTAGGGGCCGACCTTGGTGGCGATGAGGAGGTCGTCGGGGTACGGGGAGAGCGCGCTGTTGATGAGTTCGTTGGCCGATCTCAGCTGCGAGAAGTAGAAGGCGGCGGTGTCGATGTGGTCGACGCCGAGCTCGACCGCCCTGCGCAGCACGGCGATGGAGCGCTGCCGGTCGCTCGGTGTGCCGAGGTGGAAGGCCGCGCTGCCCGTCAGCCGCATCGCGCCGAAGCCGATGCGGCTGACGGTCAGGTCGCCCAGTTTCCAGGTGCCCGCGGCGTCCGCGGTGATCGTTTCGGAGGTCACCGGCGGAGTTTCACACGACGGATGGCGTGCCGCGCGGACTTTACGGATACGTGTACGAGTTCAGGGTGGCGACGGCGGAGGCCGGGTTGCCGAGGTCGTAGCGGTCGACGGCGAGGAAGTTCGGCTTCTTGCGGGCGGCCGGCTGGCAGAACCGCTGGGCCCGGTCGGCGAGCTTGGTGTTGTCCGTCGTCGCCGTCGCGGCGATGGTGGCGTCGCGGAAGTGGTTCATGACGAAGAGCGGGCGGAAGCCGGTCTCGGTGCGGGTCAGCGGGATGTTGGTGTCGGCTCCGTACCAGCGGCTGTAGCAGGACCAGTCGGAGGAGCCGATGCCGGAGCCCATGGACCAGTAGTTCTCCACGGTCCACTCGCGCTGGTACATCACACCGAAGCTGTCCCGGGTCAGGCCCGCGGACTCGTCGGCGGCGCGGCTGTGGTCGGTGAAGATGAGCAGCCGCTGGTTCGCCGCGATGAGGTCGGCCAGCCTGGGCCAGCCGTTCTGCCGGACGCCGGTGTGGTCGGGCCGGTAGAGGACGTCGGACAGGCCGCTGACCCGGGCGAGTTCGGACCGCAGGACGCCTGGATCGACGTAGTCCTCCAGGAAGACGGTGACGAACTGGTCGGGATGCGCCTTGAGGAAGTCGACCATGCGCTGGAGGTCGACCCAGAGGGCGACGGGCTTGCTGACGAGCGTGCAGCTGTTGTGGCAGAGGATCGCGCCGTCCGGGGTCTGGTGGATGTCCAGCATGAATCCCCGTACCCCGTCGGCGAGTTGCTGGTTGATGCCGCGCGTCTGGTTCGGGACGAGGTTGACGAAGGGTGGGGCGAAGCCGCCGTCGACGCCGTTGGCGTAGGCGTTGTGCGCGGTGAGGAAGGTGACCTGGTCCAGGGTGCGCTGGTCCTGGGGCGGCATGGGGCTGGTCGCCGGTGAGACGGGGGTGAGGTACCAGGTGGCGAGTACGCCCGGTGCGCCGACGGCGAGCTGGGCGGGGTAGTTGGCGCCGGACGGCTTGGCGGCCACGGTCAGATAGCGGTCCGCGCCGGGGACCTTGAGGGTGTACTGGTCGTCACCGCTGGGCGCGATCTCCCAGGCCGCGTCGACGGCGGTGCAGGACACCGTGCGGGCCTGGTCGCCGGAGCGGCCGAGGCAACTGCCGGCCGTGTCGGTGCTCTCCAGGACGTACGAGGATCCGCTCGCCGTCAGTCTCCACTGCTGGCGGTCCTCGTCGCCCTTGGGTCTGTGCTGCTCGACCGCTCCCGCGTTGTCGGCGGCGTTGAGCCCGGTCGTGGCGCTCTGGAGGTAGTAGGAGCCCGGCGCCGGGACCGCGACGGTCGCGTCGGCCGAGGGTGCCACGAGCGCGGCGGCGAGCACCGCGGCCGTGGCGAGCAGGACGTGGGGGGTGCGCATGGTGATGCCCTTCCGAGTACGTTCGGAACGATCAGACGGGTGATCAGGTGCATGTCACCATGGCGTAGAAAGCGTCGCCGGCAGTAGAGGCGTTCAACTCCTTCACGGAGCACGGCCGCACCCGACAAGGGGTACGGCCGTGGTGGGGGGTTGTGGAGGCACACTCAACCGCTTTGGTCTGTACCAGTCAAGGGTATAGACCAGCCAACTCCCTTTCCCGATCGGGAAGTCAGCCCTCGGCGCCCTCCCCGCCGCCGTCGGCTCCCGTGTATGCGGCAATGGTCCGGTCCGCCGCCTCGCGTGCCGTCTTCTCGTCCTCGCCGCCCGCGAGGTTCGCCGCGTACCAGGCCTCGCTGCTGTCGGTCATGAAGCGACGGCCCTCGTCGGAGCCCAGCCAGGCCATGAACTTCTTCGGGTCGACGGTGGCGCCGCCGCTGCCGAGGTGCAGGGACAGACCCCTGATCATCAGGTCCCAGCCCACGCCGACGGCGCCCGGGCCGAACTCCGCCCACTTCGTGTCGTCGACGTGCGCGATGTGGTCCAGTTCGAAGCGCGTGCCGCCGCCCTCGGGCGTGAGGCGGAGCTCGATCCAGCTGACCTCGCCGCCGTACTCCCAGGTCGCGGTGAAGGTCTTGGGCGGGTCGCAGTGCTCGACCACTCCGCCGGCGTTGCCCTCCAGTTGGTAACGGCCGCCGAGCCGCAGCTCTCCCGACACCGGCATCAGCCAGCGGGGGATGCGCTCGGGGTTCGTACAGGCGTCCCACACGTCGTCGAGCGGGGCGTCGTACGACCTCGAGACGGTGACGACACGCGCCTCGCCCGCCTTGAAGGCGCGCCTGCCGACCTGTCGGCGCACGTCGTTGATGTCATGGGTCACGTCGGTCATGAGGTGCTCCTCGGGTTTTCCTCGGCGCCGCGGAGTCGGCGCTCTCGCTTGCCGCGGGCCAGTTCGGTGGCCAGTGCGTCCAGGTGCGGGGTCCAGAAGCGGCGGAAGCGGCCGAGCCAGGCGTCGATGTCCTGCAGGGGTTCGGCGTTGACCGCGTACAGCCGCCGGGTTCCTTCGGGGCGTACGGTCGCGAACCCGTTCTCCCGCAGCACCTTCAGATGCTGCGACACGCCGGGCTGCGAGATCCCGAACTCCTCCCCGATGACCTCGCAGACCGCTCCGGAGGTCATCTCTCCGTCGGCCAGCAGCTCCAGGATCCGTCGGCGTATCGGATCGCCGAGCACGTCGAAGGCATGCATGCGGAGCAATATATCAGCTACTGCTTATATAAGCAGCGGACGATACAAGGTCAACCCAGCGGCTTCTCCAGCACCGCCTTGCGGTGGCTGAACGTCTCGATCGAGTAGCGGCCGTGGTAGCTGCCCATGCCGCTCTCCCCCACCCCGCCGAACGGCAGGTCGGAGACGGTGAGGTGGGCCAGCGGCAGGCCGTGGCCGAGGCCGCCGGAGGAGGTCTCGGCGGCGATCCGGGACTTGGTCGCGTCGGACTCGGTGAACACGTACAGGGCGAGGGGCTTGTCGCGGTCGTTGATGAAGTCGATCGCCTCGTCCAGGCCGGACACGGTGACGACGGGCAGGATCGGGCCGAAGATCTCCTCCTGCATGACGGGCGACTTGGGGTCGACGTCGGCGAGGACGGTCGGCGCGATGTACTTCGTCGTACGGTCGCTGCCGCCGCCGACGACCACGCGACCCGAGTCCAGCAGGCCGGAGAGCCGGTCGAAGTGGCGCTCGTTGATGATCCGGCCGTACTCGCCGGAGGCGGCCGGGTCGGTGCCGTAGAGGGACTCGACGGCACGCTTGAAGGCGGGTTCCAGGGCGGCGGCCGTCTCGGGGTCGGTCAGGACGTAGTCGGGGGCGACACAGGTCTGGCCCGCGTTGAGGAACTTGCCGCGCACGAGCCGGTCGGCGACCACGTCGATGTCGGCGTCGCGGTCGACGAACACCGGGGACTTGCCGCCGAGTTCGAGGGTGACCGGGGTGAGGTGCTCGGCGGCGGCGCGCATGACGATGCGGCCGACGGTGCCGTTGCCGGTGTAGAAGATGTGGTCGAAGCGCTCGGCGAGCAGGGCGGTGGTCTCGGGGATGCCGCCCTCGACTACGGCGACCGCGTCGGTGTCGAGGTGGGCGGGCAGCAGCCGGGCGATCGCGGCGGAGGTGGCGGGGGCCAGCTCGCTGGGCTTGACGACGACCGCGTTGCCGGCGGCGAGGGCGCCGACGAGCGGGGCGAGCAGGAGCTGGGCGGGGTAGTTCCAGGGGGCGATGACGAGGACGACACCGAGGGGGTCGTACTGCGTCCAGGCGCTCGCGTCGGTGCCGAGGTGCGCCGGGACGGGCGCGGGCTCGGGGCGCAGCCAGCCGTCGAGGTGGTCGAGGGTGTGGTCGATCTCGCGGATCGTGAAGTCGATCTCGGTGCGGTGGGCTTCGGCGGAACTCTTGCCGAGGTCGGCGTGGAGGGCGGCGGCCAGGTCGGGGCCGTTCTCGGTGAGCATGTCGCGCAGGCTGCGCAGCTGGGCGGTGCGCCATTCGACGGGCTTGGTGCGGCCGGTGCGGAAGGTGGCGCGCAGCCGGGCGACGACGTCGGCGGGCTGCTCGGGGATGGGCTGGTTCACGGTGCCTCGCTGCTGGTGCGGTGCGGCCTCGCGGCGCGCGGATGCGGTCTCGACTGTCAGGTGTATATGCCAACCTTTCATACACCAAAATAAATTCCGGCGAGCGCCGCACTACTTTCCGCGACCGGGCCGTCACCCTCGCTCCAGTTCCCGCCGACGGCGCTCCAGGTAGGCGCGCTCGGCAGGGCTCTCGGTGTGTCCGATGGCCGCGTCGTACGCGGCGAGCGCCTCGCTGTCGCGGCCGAGTCGGCGCAGCAGGTCGGCGCGTACGGCGTGGAAGACGTGGTAGCCGTCGAGGTCCAGGGCGTCGACGAGGTCGAGGGCCGGGCCCGGGCCGTCGGTCTCGGCGACGGCGACCGCGCGGTTGAGGGCCACGACCGGGCTGGGGGCGTGGGCCATCAGCTGGTCGTAGAGCTGCCGGATCTGCCCCCAGTCGGTGGCGTCCGCGGTCGGCGCGTCGCTGTGCACTGCCTGGATGGCGGCCTGGATCTGGTAGGGCCCGGGCTGGTTGCGGCGCAGGCAGCGGCGGACGAGGGCCTGCCCCTCGGCGATCTGCTCGGGCTCCCAGCGGGCGCGGTCCTGTTCGGGCAGCGGCACCAGCTCGCCCTGCTCGTCCTGGCGGGCGGCGCGGCGGGAGTCGACGAGCAGCATCAGCGCGAGCAGGCCGGTGACCTCGGGCTCGTCCGGCATGAGTTCCGCGAGGAGGCGGCCGAGGCGCAGGGCCTCCGCGCACAGCTCGGGTGTGCCACCGTAACCCTCGTTGAAGATCAGGTAGACGACGGCGAGGACGCCTCTGAGCCGGTCCGGGAGGTCGGCGTCCCGGGGGACGCGGTACGGGATGCGGGCGTTGCGGATCTTGGCCTTGGCGCGGACCAGGCGCTGGGCCATCGTCGGTTCGGGGACCAGGAAGGCGCGGGCGATCTGCGGGGTGGTGAGGCCGCCGAGCAGGCGCAGGGTGAGGGCGACCTGCGCCGGGGTCGCGAGGGCGGGATGGCAGCAGGTGAAGATCAGGCGGAGCCGGTCGTCGCGCACGGGGCCCTCCTCGGCCGGTGCGTCGGGCGTGTTGAGCAGGGTGGCCTCGGCGTGTCGCTCGTCCCGTTTGGCCTCTCTGCGCAGCCGGTCGATCGCGCGGTTGCGGGCGGTGGTGATGATCCAGCCGGCCGGGCTCGGCGGCACGCCCGTCTCCGGCCAGCGCTGCACGGCCGTGGTGAAGGCGTCCTGGACCGCTTCCTCGGCGAGGTCGATGTCGCCGAGGAAGCGGACGAGGACGGCGACCGCGCGGCCGTACTCCGCGCGGAACACGGCCTCGACGTCCGGGGTGTCGGGCTCGGTCACTAGTGGCTGTCCACGAAGGGCCGGACCTCGACCGGCAGGCCGATGGCGCGCACTGCCTTCCGGCCCCACTCCAGGGCCGCGTCCAGGTCGTCGGCCTTGATCAGGCTCAGTCCGCCGAGGTACTCCTTCCCCTCGGCGTAGGGACCGTCGCTGATCAGCACGTCGGCGCCCTTGGGCCGCAGCATGGTCGCGGTCTCCGGGCCGTGCAGACCGCCGGCGAACACCCAGGCGCCGGCGTCGCGCAGTTCCTGGTTGAAGGCCTCGACGTTGCGCATGATCTCCGCCATCTCGTCGGGCCCGGGCGGCGTGCCGTCGGTCGGGGTGACCACGCTGAGCAGGTAGTACGTCATCACGTCCTCCTAGGTAGCTGTTGTCTCACCTCCTACACGAACGGCACACCCCCGGATCGACACCGCGCACGACGAGATCGGGAGAATCTGTTCCATGACCGCACCGCACCCGCTCGTCGCCACCGCCCAGGCCCTCGCGGACGACCTCCTCGCCCCGCACGCGGAAAGGGTCGACCAGGAGGGCGTGCCCGAGAGCCACATCGCGGCGATCAGACGGTCGGGGCTGCTCGGGGTGAGCGCTCCGAAGGAGTACGGCGGTGCCGGCGCCCCCGACGCGGTGGCGCGGGAGATCATGGAGATCCTCGCGGGAGCCTGCTGCTCGACCTGGTTCGTGCAGACGCAGCACCACACGCCGGTCAAGATGCTGGCGAAGGCCGAACTGCCGGTCCGGAAGCGGCTGTTGCGGCCGCTGGCGACCGGTGAGCTGCTGGCCGGCATCGCGTTCGCGCACGTGCGCGCCTTCCCGCGGGTGCCGGTGCGGGCGACGGCCGAGGGCGACGGGTGGCGCTTCGACGGCAGGGTGCCCTGGTACACGGGCTGGGGCCTGAACGACGTGATGCTGCTGGCCGGGGTGACCGACGCGGACGAGGTGGTGTTCGCCTTCACGGAGGCGCGCGAGCAGCCGGGGCTGCGGCCCTCGCCGCCGATGCGGCTGGCGGCGCTCACCGCGGCCCGCACGGTCTCGCTGGAGCTGGACGGGCTGTGGCTGCCGGAGGAGTCGGTGGTGCTGCGCACCCCGCAGGACAAGTTCGCCCTGGTGGACCGGCCCCGCAACACCAACGCCTCCCCCGCCGTGTTCGGGGTCGCGTACGCGGCGCTCCGGCTGGTGGAGCAGGCCGGGGAGGCGGAGCCGGCGCGGGTGCTGCGCGGGCGCCTCGACGAGGTGCGGCGACGGGTGTACGCCCTGGCCGAGCACCCCGTACCGCACGAGCGCATCGAGGAGCGGCTGGCGCTCAAGACGCGGTCGTACGACCTGATGCGCGCGGCCACTTCGGCGGCGGTCGTCGCGCAGGGCGGTCGCGCGATGGACCTGGGCAGCCCGGCCCAGCGACTCGCGCGGGAGGGCCTGTTCCTGCTGGTGCAGGGGCAGACGGCCGAGGTGCGGCGGGCGCATCTGGACGCGCTGGCGGACATCCAGGGCGCGCTCTGCTGTTCACTGGACGTTCAGCCGAGGGTCGGTTTGGGCCCCGCCCAGTGAGCAGACTCGCCTCATGGCGACCGCACAGGCAACCGACATGAAACAGCCCGGCGAGCTGAAGGACGTCCCCGGCTGGTTTCCGCCGCTGGACCAGCTCCTGTTCACCTGGTTCCTCGAACGGCAGGAGGCCGGTGGCCGGCGGGGCGACCTGCTGGAGCTCGGCGCGTACATGGGCAAGAGCGCCATCCTGCTCGGCCGACACCGGCAGGACGGCGAGGAGTTCACGGTCTGCGACCTCTTCGGCGGGGAGGCGCCGGACGGGGCCAACCGGGCCGAGACGGCGAAGTCGTACTCCTCGCTCACCCGACAGGCCTTCGAACGCAACTACCTCTCCTTCCACGACGAACTGCCCAGGGTCATAGAGGCCCCCACCTCCGTGATCCCGCAGGAGTTGGCGCCGGACAGCTGCCGCTTCGTCCACATCGACGCCTCGCACCTGTACGAGCACGTCCGCGACGACATCGGCGCGGCCCACCACCTTCTCCTGCCCGACGGCATCGTCGTCCTCGACGACTTCCGCTCCGAGCACACCCCCGGCGTCTCGGTCGCCACCTGGGAGGCCGTGCTCAACCGCGGACTGCGCCCGATCTGCCTCAGCACACAGAAGCTGTACGGCACTTGGGGCGATCCGGAGCCGGTCCAGGAGGAGCTCCTCGCCATGCTCAGGGAGCGCACGGACGTCGGCCTGAGCGTCCAGGAGGCCGCGGGCCACTGCCTGGTCCGCACCCGCGCCCACAAGGGCCTGCAGCCGCCGCCCTTCCCGCACTCCCGCCACTACACGGAACCCGAGCCGGTCGCGCCCCCGGCCCCGCCGACGCCAGCGACCGCACCCCGCCACCGCCCCTCCCGCGCCCGCCGCCTCGGCCGGGACCTGCTGCCGCCGATCGTGACCCGCGCGGTCCGCAGGGCGCTGGCCGCGCGGGCCTAGAGCGCGCCCAGGAAGGTGATGAGCGCGGCGGTGAGTTCCGCCGGTGCGTCCTCCTGGACCAGGTGGCCGGCGCCCGCGACGGGTTCGAGGCGTGCTCCCGGGATGCGGGCGACGAGTTCGTGTCCCTTGGCGGCGGGGATCCAGGTGTCGTCCTGGCCCCAGCAGACCAGGGTCGGGACGCCGATCTCGCCGTAACGGTCCTGGATCTCGTCGGTGTACCGCTGGTCGGCCTGGGCGATCTGCCGGTAGAAAGCCGCCTGGCCCGGGTCGCCCAGCCAGGGCTCGACGAGCCGGTCCAGGACGGCGGGGTGCAGACCGGGGCTGCTGGCGGAGCCGACGTACTCGCGCACCAGGGCCCGGTGCAGTGCGGGCGGCAGCTGCTCGAAGACGTCGGAGTGCGCGCCGACCAGCCGGAAGAACGGGGAGCCCCAGGGCGCGAGGGCGACCGGGTCGACGAGAGCGAGGGCGCTGTAGCGGGCTCCGTGCAGCAGATGGGCGCGCAGGGAGACGGCACCGCCGAAGTCGTGGGCCACCACGAGGGGTTGGTCCACACCCCAGTGCGCCAGCAGCTCGGTGAAGACCTTGGCCTGTGCCGCCAGGGAGACGTCCTGTCCCGCGAACTTCTCCGAGGCCCCGTAGCCCGGCATGTCCCACACGAACACCTGGTGGCGGCGTGACAGGGAGCGGGCCACGGCGCGCCAGACGTACGAGGAGAAGGGGGTGCCGTGCAGGAGGACGACCGGGTCCCGGCCGGGGTCGCCGAGGCTGTCCCAGTGGACGGCTCCGGACGAACTGCGGAAGGTCCTGGTCAGCGGCCAATCGCTCACGGAGCTGTTCCTCTCTGCCGACGCGGCACGCTCGGGCTTCCCCACATCCAAGCGCGCCACGCGTCGACAGCGCACGCATCCGCTAGCTCGCGAACGGCACCTGGGCCGACGGTGCGGCCTCCCTCGCGAACGGGTGTTGCCACAAGCCTTCCGCGGCCAGCCGCGGCAGTACGCCCTCGCCGAACCAGTACGCCTCCTCCAGGTGCGGGTAGCCGGAGAGCACGAACTCGTCGATGCCCAGGGCGTGGTACTCCTTGATCCGCTCGGCGACCTCCTCGTGGCTGCCGACGAGGGCCGTGCCCGCGCCGCCGCGTACGAGGCCGATGCCCGCCCAGAGGTTGGGGTGGATCTCCAGGCCGTCGCGGCTGCCGCCGCTGTGCAGGGCCAGCATCCGCTGCTGGCCCTCGGACTCACTGCGGGCGAGTCCCGCCTGCACGGACTTCACGGTCTCCGGATCGAAGCCGGCCAGGAGGCGGTCGGCCTCGGCCCAGGCCTGCTCGGAGGTGTCGCGGGTGATGACGTGCAGCCGGATGCCGAAGCGCAGGGTGCGGCCCTGCTCGGCCGCGAGCCCCCGGACCCAGGCGATCTTCTCGGCGACCTGCGCGGGCGGCTCGCCCCAGGTGAGGTAGGAGTCGACGTACTTGGCGGCGACCTCTCCGGCGACCGGCGAGGACCCGCCGAAGTACACCTCGGGCACCGGGTCGGGCACCCGGGCCAGCTTGGCGTCCTCGACCTGGAGGTACTGGCCCTTCAGGTCGACCGTCTTCCCCTCCCACAACCCCCGTACGATCTCCAGGAATTCGCCGGTACGGCGGTACCGGGCGTCCTTGTCCAGGAAGTCGCCGTAGGCCCGCTGCTCGTGGCTCTCGCCGCCCGTGACGACGTTGAGGAGCAGCCGCCCGCCGGACTGCCGCTGGAAGGTGGACGCCATCTGCGCGGCGAGGGTGGGCGAGACGAAGCCGGGGCGGAAGGCGACCAGGAACTTCAGGCGTTCGGTGTTCTGGCTGACCATGGCGGTGGTCAGCCACGCGTCCTCGCACCAGGCGCCCGTGGGGGTGAGCGCGCCGACGAAGCCCAGGTCCTCGGCGGCCCCGGCGATCTGGCTCAGGTAGGCGACCGTCGGCGGCCGGTCCCGGCCGGAGGCGGTGGCGGGGGTGCCGTGGCCGCCGCCGACCACGTGGCGGCTGTCGCCGTTGGTGGGGAGGAACCAGTGGAAGGTGAGGGACACGTGGGGTCTCCGATCAGAGGTGTCGCGGGTGGAGCTAGAGGAGGCCGTGGCGGGGTGGTCGGGTGCCGTTCAGCACGTATCGGCCGATGTGCTGGACCTTCCAGCGCGTCGGGTCGTGCAGGGTGTGGGTGCGGGCGTCGCGCCAATGGCGGTGCAGGTTCAGGGAGTTGAGGGCCGAACGGGTGCCGGAGACCTCGAACAGGGCGCTCGCCACCTCGACCGCGGCCCGGGCCGCCTGCACCTTGGCTGCGGCCACGGCGATGGACGCCTCGGCCGCCGAGTCGTCGGTGAGGTCGGCCTGTGCCGAGTCCACCGCTCGGGCCGCCTCCCGCAGCAGGGCCTCGGACGCCCTTACCTGGACGGCGAGTTCACCGAAGCGCTGGATCAGCAGCGGGTCCTCGGCAGCCGTCTCCACGCCACTCTCGAACCAGGGGCGGCTCTTCGTCCGTACGAACTCCGCCGCCTCGGCGAGTGCGCCCGCGGCGATCCCGGCGTCGATGGCCGCGTGCAGCAACTGGGCCACGGCGCCGTGGAGTTGGGGGCCTTCGAAGGTGAGGTGATGGGGCAGGACCCGGTCGGCCGGGACCTCGACGCCTTCGAGGCGGACGGTACCGCTGGCCGTCGTACGCTGGCCGAGGCCGTCCCAGTCGTCGATCACCGTCACGCCGGGGGCGTCCCGGGGCACGTAGGCGACGTGGAGCCTGTCCTCCTCGGCGCGGGCCAACACCGGGATCCAGTCGGCGAAGAGGGCGCCGGTGGAGTAGTGCTTGACGCCGGTCAGGACATAGGAGCCGTCGGGCTGTGGTTCCAGGCGGGTGCGGATGTCCTGGACGTGCTTGGTGCCCGCCTCGGACTGGGCGTTGCCGAAGCGGCGGCCGGCGAGCAGCTCGGCGAAGAAGAACTTCCGCTGCTCCTCCGTGCCCTGACGGCGGATCACATTGACGTACGCGAAGTGGCTCTGCGGGATCTGGGCGAGGCTGGCGTCGGCCGAGGCGAGCAGCCGGAAGACCTCCGCGAGGGTCGTCGCGCTCACGTCCGCGCCGCCGTGCTCGGCGGGGACGGTGACGGCCAGGAGCCCCGAGGCGGAGAGGCGGTCCAACTCAGCGCGCGGCAGCCTGCGTTCGACGTCACGGGCGGAGGCGCCGGCGCGGAACTCCTCGGCCAGGGCGGCCGCGACGGCGAGGGCCTCCGTGTCGTCGGCGATGACGTGGGCGGTCATGCCGCTCGGCTCGCCGCGGCCGGCAGCGGGGCGCGGCCCAGAGCCGTCGAGAACTGGTCCACCACCTGCGTCAGCGCCTCGCCGGCGGCCGGTGCGACCGTCAGGGTGCCGTCCTCCTGCACGGTGATGTCCTTGTCGAGGGTGAACCAGCCCTGCACGATGTGCGCCGCGCCCATGGAGGACAGGACCGGGCGCAGGGCGTAGTCGATGGCGAGGACGTGGGCGGTGGTGCCGCCGGTGGCGAGCGGCAGCACGGTCTTGCCGGTCAGCGCGTACTGCGGCAGCAGGTCGAGGAGCGCCTTGAGGACGCCGGAGTACGAGGCCTTGTAGACGGGGGTGCCGACGACGACTCCGTCGGCCCGCTCGAACAGCTCGGTGGCCTCGACGATGGCGGGGTGCTTGAAGTCCGCGCCGAGCAGGGCCTCGGCGGGGACGGTCCGGATGTCGAGCGGGATCACCTCGTGGCCCTGGGCGGTCAGCCGGGCGTCCAGGTGGCGCAGCAGGCGGTTGGTGCGGGAGGAGGCGGAGGGGCTGCCGGAGACGGACAGGACGGTGGCCATGCGGTCCTCTTTCGGGGAGGAGGGGCGCCCCCTGTTCAGGAGGGGGCGCCCCCGGGGGAAGCGGTCAGGAGTACCAGGT
This sequence comes from Streptomyces sp. NPDC047081, assembly GCF_040643775.1. Lineage (NCBI taxonomy): Bacteria > Bacillati > Actinomycetota > Actinomycetes > Kitasatosporales > Streptomycetaceae > Streptomyces > Streptomyces sp. NPDC047081. The sequence continues at coordinate 56,933 of NZ_JBEYUY010000017.1, forward strand.
GGGTTCGGGCAGTTCGCCTTCCAGGACCCAGCGGCCGACCTCGCGCCGCTTGTAGGCGACGGGGTCGTGCAGGGTGTGGGTGCGCACGTTGCGCCAGAACCGGTCGAGGCCCTCGGAGGTGGCGGTGGCGCGGGCGCCGGTGACCTCGAAGATGCGGTTGCCGATCTCCAGCGCCACGTCCGTCGCCCGGGACTTGATGGCCGCGACCCGCACCTCGAAGGCGCCGCGCGCCTCGGGGGTGACCGCGTCCGGGTCGTCGTGCAGCTTCTGTCCCTCGGCGGCGACGGCGTCGGCGAGGGCCTCGGCCGCCCAGAGCTTGGCGGTGAGGTCGCCGTAGGTGTCGATGACGTACGGCTCGTCGACCGCCCGCTCGAAGCCGCCGTGCAGCCACGACCGCGACTTGGTGCGGGTGTAGGTGGCCGCCGTCTCCAGGGCGCCGCCCGCGATGCCCAGGTAGAAGTTGACGAAGACCAGTTGGATGGTGGGGACGTTGAGGGTGTTGTAGACGCGCGGCCGGAAGACCTTGTCGACGTAGCCGGCGGCCGAGGCCCACGGGGTGCGGACGCCGTCGATGGTGACGCCGCCGCTCTCGGTGAGACGCTGGCCGATGTTGTCCCAGTCGTCGTGGAAGGTCAGGCCCGCGCTGTCGGAGGGCACGATGGCGAAGACGTGGTCGTCGGTGCCCTCCAGGACGCCTTCGAGGACGGTGACGTCGGAGACCTTGCTGCCGGTGGAGAAGGACTTGCGGCCGGTGAAGACCAGGTCGTCCCCGTCCTCGGTGACGACGACGTCCTTGTCGCGCGGGTTGACGGCCCCGCCGAAGAACCAGCGGCCCCGGCTCGCCTCGGCCTCCACCTGCTCCCACTGTTCGCGGGTGCCGACCAGTCGGGCGGCCCAGAACCACAGGTAGTGGTAGCCGAGGAGCTGGCCGATGGAGCCGTCGGCCTTGGCGACCTCGCGGACGACGCGGTAGGCGGTGGGCCAGTCCTGGCCCGCGCCGCCGTGCTCGGCGGGGCCGAGCAGGGTGACCAGGCCGGCGTCCTTGAGGAGCTGCACCTCGGCGTACGGGGTGGCTCCGGCGCGGTCGCGTTCGGGGGCGTCGGTGGCGAGGACGGCGGCGACCTCGGCGGCGCGGGCGATCCAGCCGTCGGCGGTCCGCGGGGCCGGGCGGGTGGTCCAGTCGGTGGGCGTGACGGTGCTCATGCTCGTTGACCTCTCTCGCGGTGGGGGACGATCAGGCGTGGACGGGGACGGACTCGGGCTCCTCGTCAGGGAGCCCGGCCTCCAGTTCACGCACGAGCGGCAGCACACGCCTGCCGAAGTACTCGACCTCCTCGTGGTAGTGCAGGAAGCCGAGCAGGAGAAGGTCGACGCCGAGCCGCTTGTAGGCGACGACGCGTTCGGCGATCTGCTCGGGGGTGCCGATGAGCCCCGTACGGAAGCCGTCGTTGTACTGGACCAGGTCCTCGAAGGACGAGTCCTGCCACATGCCCTTCTTGTCGGCGGTGGACTGCCCGGCCTGCTTCACCGCGGCGCCGAAGCCCTCGACGGCCTCGCTGTCGGCCTTGGCGACGATCTCACGGAGGGTGTCGCGGGCCTCGGCCTCGGTGTCGCGGGCGATGAGGAAGCCGTTGAGGCCGAACTTCGGTGCCGTGCGGCCGGCTTCGGCGGCGGACTTGCGGACGTCGTTGATCTGCTCGGTGACTCCGTCGAAGTCCTTGCCGTTGGAGAAGTACCAGTCGGAGACGCGGCCGGCCATCGCGCGGGCGGCGGTGGAGTTGCCGCCCTGGAAGATCTCGGGGTGCGGGCGTTCGGGTGTGTTGAGGGGCTTGGGCTTGAGGGAGAAGTCGCGCAACCGGTAGAAGTCACCGGCGAGTTCGGTGTGGTCCTCGGTCCAGATCTGGCGCAGGGCGCGGATGAACTCCTCGGAGCGGCGGTAGCGCTCGTCGTGCTCCAGCCACGGCTCGCCCAGGGCGGTGAACTCGCCCTTGAACCAGCCCGATACGACGTTCACCGCGAAGCGGCCGTTCGAGAGGTGGTCGGCGGTGGCGCCGAGCTTGGCGAGGACACCGGGGTGCCACAGGCCGGGGTGGACGGCGGCGATGACCTTCAGGCGCTGGGTTGCGAGGAGGAGGGCGAGGCTGAAGCTGGTCGACTCGTGCTGGTACTCGGCGCCGTAGCTGGCCATGTAGCGGACCTGGCTGAGGGCGTAGTCGAAGCCGTTGTTCTCGGCGAGGACGGCGAGTTCGCGGTTGTACTCGTATCCCCAGTCGGTGCGCTGCTCGATCTTGCTGGTGACGAGGCCCCCGCTGACATTGGGGACCCAGTAGGCGAATTTCACGGGCGCTGCGGGCATGCGGAACTCCTGTTGCGGAATGTTTTGCGGCACGCCGAATTCAGGAATGGGCGCGAGCGCGCACAAAGGCGCGGGCGCGGCGAATTCGGTGCGGAAACAAGGAACGCGCGGCGGATCTCGGAAGGTTGATCAGGCCGCGGTGCAACAGGAGGCGCTGGAGACGCGCGCGAGGTCGACATGGCGTCGCCGCGTGAGGTCCAGTCGCATCTTCATGCCGTCGATCGTGGCAGCCGGCGGCGAGAGGAGTCAAGGAAAACCCGACCGGTCTCGTATCCCGGACCATTGAATTTCACGAACATGTGACAGGGAAACCCTTGAACCGGGCCTGCGGAACGCCGCATTGTCCGAGGGTGCGAATAGAGCAGCTGGAATACATCGCGGCGGTCACCCGGCTCGGTTCGCTGCGCCGGGCGGCCGAGGAACTGCGCCTTTCGCAGCCCGCGCTGAGCGAGACCGTGCGCAATCTGGAGCGCGAGCTGGGTGTGGACCTGCTGGAGCGCAAGCGGTCCGGGGCGCGGATGAGCGCCGAGGGCCGGGAGTTGCTGCCGCACATCATCGACGTCCTGGACGCGGTGGACCGGCTGCGCGGCGCGGCCGGTGAGCAGCACCGGATCAGCCGCATGGTGCGGGTCGGCACGGTGAACGCGGCGACGGTGCCGCTCCTCATCCCGTCGGTGCAGGCCTTCCGGGCCGCCCATCCGATGACACAGGTCGAGGTGGTGGGCGCACAGCAGACGGAGATCCACCGGGCGCTGCTGGAGGGCGGGTTCGACCTCGGTCTGGTCAACCATCTCGACGGCGACGACCTGCCGGCCGACTTCGACAGCACCGAACTGCTGCGCGGCCGCCCGGTGTTGTGCCTGCGCCCGGACAGCCCGCTCGCGTCGCTGCCGGCGGTCACGGTCGACGATGTGCTGAACGGCCCCGAGCCGGTCATCGCGATGCGCTCCGGTTACGTCATGCACCGCTACGCGCACCGCCTGCTGCGCGGCCGCACTCCGGACTTCTCGTTCTCCACCGACGGCGCCGAGATGGGCAAGCTGATGGTGGCCGAGGGGCTGGGGGCGACGCTTCTGCCCGACTTCAGTGTCGTCGGCGATCCGCTGGAGCGCAGCGGCGCGATCGTCTACCGGCCGATCTCCGACGACGCCACCGAGGTGCTGCTCATGCTCCAGCGCCGCCGGGCGGAGTCCGTGCCCCGGGCGGCGCAGGATCTGTACGAGGTGTTCGTGCGTCGCGCGCGTGAGCTGGGCTACACGCCGAGCTGACAGCTCAGTCCTCGTCGGCCGGGACGACCACGAGGAACGCGTCGGACTTCAGGTCCATCACGACGGTCGCCTTACGCCCCTCGGCGCGGCAGCGCGCCGCGTACTCCTCCGCCGGCCACGATCCGCGCGGAGCTCCCGCAGGAAACCGCTCCAACACCTTCGCGCCCATAGCGGCAGCACCTCCACAGCCGAGTTCCGGTCAGGGCCTCATCAGGGTTCGCCTGCCCCCGACCGGCCGAAACATGTCCGGGAGACCCGCATCCACCGGCCCGCCGGGAGCGGAAGCAGAGGAAAACCCCCTGTTTCCGCTCCCGGGAGTAGCACCATGAACGTATCGGTCGTCCTGTTCACGTCCGACCTGCGCCTGCACGACCATCCACCCCTTCGGGCCGCCCTCGACGGCGAACGCCAGCTGGTGCCGCTGTTCGTACGGGACCGGGCCGTGCTGGACACCGGTTTCGCCTGCCCCAACCGGCTGGCGTTCCTCGCCGACTGTCTGCGGGACCTGGACGCGGGCCTGCGCGAGCGGGGTGGCCGGCTGGTCGTGCGCTGCGGTGAGGTGGTCGAGCAGGTGTGCCGGGTGGCAGCCGCGGCCGATGCGGACGAGGTGCACCTGGCGGCGGACGTCAGCGCCTACGCCCGCTCGCGCGAGGACCGGCTGCGCCGCGCCCTGGAGGCCGAGGGGCGCCGGCTGCACGTCCACGACACGGTGACGACGGCCGCCCCGCCCGGCGAGCTCACCCCGGCGGCCTCGGACCACTTCGCCGTCTTCACGCCGTACTTCCGCCACTGGTCGGACCACCGCCTGCGCGAGGTCCTCGCCGCACCCCGCGTGGTACGCGTGCCCGAGGGCATCGACTCCGAGGAGCTTCCCGGCCGCGAGGGCCTGACCGGGCTGTCGGAGGGGCTGGCGCGGGGCGGCGAGCAGGAGGCCCGGGCGCGGCTCGCGTCCTGGCTGAGGGACGGCATCACCTCGTACGACACCGGACACGACGACCTGGCGGACGACGCGACCTCCCGGCTCTCACCCCACCTGCACTTCGGGACCCTCTCCCCCGTCGAGCTCGTGCACCTGGCGCGGAAGGCGGGCGGCCCGGGCGCGGAGGCGTTCGTACGGCAGCTCGCCTGGCGCGACTTCCACCGCCAGGTCCTCGCCGCGCGCCCGGCGGCGGCCGGCGCCGACTACCGCACGCGGAACGACAGTTGGCGCTCCGAGGCCGAGGCGCGCGAGGACGTGGCGGCCTGGCGGGCGGGGCGGACCGGCTATCCCCTGGTCGACGCGGCGATGCGGCAGCTGCGGCACGAGGGCTGGATGCACAACCGCGGGCGCATGCTGACCGCGAGCTTCCTCACCAAGACGCTGTACGTCGACTGGCGGGTCGGCGCCCGGCACTTCCTCGACCTGCTGGTCGACGGCGACCTGGCCAACAACCAGCTCAACTGGCAGTGGGCGGCCGGTACCGGCACCGACACCCGCCCCAACCGCGTGCTCAACCCGGTCGCCCAGGCGAAGCGTTACGACCCGGACGGCGTGTACGTCCGCCGCTGGGTTCCCGAACTCGCGGGGCTGGACGGGCCGTTCGTGCACGAGCCGTGGCAGCTGCGGGGCCTGGACCGGGCCGCCGTCGACTACCCCGAACCGCTCGTGGACCTCTCCGAGGGGCTCGCCCGTTTCCGGCGGGCGCGCGGGCTCGACTGAGGTCCGGTCAGGTCCGTTCGTGCAGGCCGGCCAGCGTGTCGAGCGCCTCCCGCAGTCCCGTCGGCCGCGACACGCCGGGCACGGAACGGCCGGCCCAGCCGGGGCCGCCCAGCAGGACCAGGGGGCGTCCACGGGCGCCCTTCAGCCCCCACTCGGTGGCCGCGATGTGCCCGGCCAGCGCCGGGCTCGCCGTGGAGCGGGCCTGCGACCACAGCACGACGGCCGCCGGGCCCAGACGCCGTACCGCCGCGGTGAGCGCCTCGGCGGGGACGGCGGCGCCGAACATGCGGGCCGGGAGGCGGAGTCGGCCCAGTTCGGCGTTGAGCGCCTCCAGTGCCAGCGTGTGCAGCTCGCCGGGTACACAGGCCAGCAGGACTGGGGCGGCGGCGTCCACGGGCGGCCGGGTGCGGCGGCGCAGGGCGGTGGAGACATGCCAGGACAGGAGGTGCTCGACCTCCACGTAACGGTCCCCGGACGAGGCCCACTTGCGGCCCACCGCGTGCAGCGTCGGCACCATCACCTCCTGCCAGGCGGCGGCCACCCCGTACCGCTCGACGGCCTCGGTCAGCCGCGTCTCCACGGCGGGAGCGTCGAGGCGTACGGCGGCACGGGCGAGGCCTCGGGCCTCCTGGCGCACATCGCCGAGGGGCAGCGGACCGGCCGCCCGGGACGGCGGACGGGAAACCGGCGTACCGGTTCCGGCTCGCGCGGCCCCGGCCGCCTCCGCGGGCGGGACTCCTGTCGAGGTCAGGCTGCACATCCGCTCCAGTACGGCCACGTCCTCGGGCGTCCAGCGGCGGTGCCGTCCGTCGGGGCGGACGGCGGGGCCGAGGCCGTATCTGCGGTCCCAGGAGCGGAGGGTGGTGGGCGACACGCCGAGCCGGCGGGCCAGCGCGCCGGTCGTGAGAGCCGCGCCGGGCGGCTGCCTGGTCATACGGCGACTATACGACGCAGAATCGATGCAAGTTGGCGGCTCGGGTGCCCGCCGCGAACCATGACCGTCATGAGCCCGCTGCACCCGGTCGAGGAGTCTTCCCGCGACGAGGAACTGGCCCGGGGCGTGGTGGCGGGCGACGAGGAGTGTCTCGCGCTCGCCTATCGCCGCTGGTCAGCGCTGGTCCACGCGGTGGCCCGGCGTTCCTTGGGCGACACGCAGGACGCGGAGGACGTCACGCAGCAGGTGTTCCTCGGCGTGTGGCGCGGGCGGGCCGGATACCGGGCCGAGCGGGGCTCGTTCGCGGGGTGGCTCGTGGGCATCACCCGGCGCAAGATCGCCGACACGCTGTCCGCGCGCACCCGCGGCCGGGAGCTGCTCGGCGCCGCCGGAGCGGCCCTCCTCGTCTCCGATCCCGGACGGGAACGCCCCGAAGCGGTCCTCGACCGCGTGCTCCTCCGGCAGGAACTGGCCGGTCTGCCCGCACCCCAGCAGCGGGTCCTGCGCCTGGCGTTCTACGAGGACCTGACCCAGACCCAGATCGCGGAGCGCACCGGCTGGCCGCTGGGCACCGTCAAGAGCCACGCACGCCGCGGACTGCGCCGGCTGCGTGATCGGCTGGAATGCCACGATCTCTACACATAAAGAAGAAATAAGCGCAGAATGCAGATAAGCGGCTCTTACCGCATACCGCACCAGCCGCGGTCAGGCTGTGAGTCGAAGGAGACGAGTCATGGCGAACGTCTCGCCCACCAGAGGTGACATAACCAGCCACCCCGATGTTTCCGAAATGCGGGCCCGGTACGCCCGTATGCTCGGTGGTCGTGATGTGGCGCTCGTTGACGGACCGGTGTTCCTGCTCGGTCTGTACTGCGCCGTGTCCCCGTGGATACTCCACTACACGACGAGCCAGCCCGCCCTCGTGACGCACAACCTGATCGTCGGCATCGCGATCGGTCTGCTGGCCCTCGGATTCACCCGCGCCCCCGAGCGCATGTACGGCCTGAGCTGGGCCTTCTGCGCGGTGGGCGTCTGGATGATCATCGCACCCTGGGTCGTCGGCGACAGCCCGGACGCCGGCGTCGCGCTGAACAACATCATCATCGGCGCCCTGGCCGTGATCCTGGGCCTGATGTGCGCGGGTACGGCGGCGCGGAGCACTCCGAAGCCGTAGAGAACCGCCTCACGAAGAGAACCGCCTCAAGAAGGGACGGCATGCCGGCCGGCCCGCACCCCGTGCGGACCGGCCGCGGCCGTGCCGCTCAGTGACCGGGGACCAGCCAGGGCTCCTGCGGCAGCGGGCTGCCGGTCTCCAGGAGCGACTTGAGGTTGGACAGGACCGCGGGCCAGCCGCCCGAGACGTCGGACAGCGCGCCCTCGTCCCAGAGGTCCTCGTGGGTGACCGTGAGCCGGACGATGTCCTCGTGCGGCGTGATGTCGAAGGTGACCCGGGAGTACTTGTCCTCCTGGCCCTCGTTCTGCGGGTCGACCCAGGTGGTGACCAGCCGGGTCGGGGGCTCGCTCTCCACGACGCTGCCGACCACGTCGGCGATGCCGGAGCCGTCCGTGCGGACGTGCTCCCAGCGTGAGCCCTGCTTCCAGTCCGAGACGTTGTGATGGCCCCAGTAGGCGCCGGTCAGCTCGGCGTCGGTGAGCGCCTCCCAGACCTTCTCGGGCGTGCTGCGGATGTAGGTGACGTACACGAACGTGGGCTTGTCGGTCATGGCTTCCTCGGCTCGTCGTTTCAGGGCGCTCAGCGCGCTCAGGCGCGGGCGCTCGAACTTGTCGATCCACCGCTCCTGGATCTCGTGGAGCGGGACCGGATTGAGGTAGTGCAGCTTCTCCCGCCCCCGCCGCACCGTGCTGACCAGGTTGGCGGCCTCCAGGACGGACAGGTGCTGGGTCACCGACTGCCGTGTCATGTCGATGTGCTCGCACAGTTCGCCCAGCGTCTGGCCGTTGTGCTCGTGCAGCCGGTCCAGCAGCCGCCGTCGCGTCTCGTCGGCCAGCGCCTTGAAGACCTTGTCCATCCCGGAGTCGCTCTCTGATCGCACACTCAAAGTTATGCAGGCAATTACTTGCATGTCAAGGCTGGGCGATTTGAGGCATTTGCGCGCGCGTGCTCCCCGCACCCTGCGTACCGTCCTCGTCGCCGCCGGACTCACCGCCGCGATGGGTGTCTCGGCCACCGCCGCTTTCGCGGAGCCGACCGTACGGAACCCTGAGCACCAAGGGCAGGACGGCCTACGGCAACCTCAACGGCCTGCATGTCGCCCTGCACCCGAACGGCAAGGTCACGTCGTGGGCCGAGGACGTCCCGTCCCCGGACCCGACCCCGCAGCCCGACGACACGGACCAGCCGGACCCGATCGGCATCGGCTGACGGCGACCCGGGACATCATCGGCTCAGCCCAGAAAGGAGCCCAGTTCACGCCGGTTCCGGCCGACGAACTCCCACGCGGCCCACACCTCCTCGACGACCCCGCGCTCCCGCAGGCGGACCATCGCGGGTTCGCCCCGCTCCGCCCCGGCCCGGATCCCCCGCCAGCACCGGTCCTGCCACCAGAGGATGGTGTCGATGAGCCCGCCCCGTTCGGCGAGTCCGTAGGCGTCGCAGACGAGACGGATCCGGCGGGCCGCCTCGGGGATGTCCGTCACTCCCGGGCCGAGGTCCAGGTACTGCCAGCACAAGTGGGCGATGTCGTGGATGCGTTCACCGGGGGCGGCGAGGTCCCAGTCGATGAAGGCCTGCGGCAGCCAGGTGCCGCCCGCCACCGTGTACACGGTGTTCTTGGGCGCCAGGTCGTTGTGACAGACGACGTCCTGACCGCCGGCCAGGGGTGTGCCATGGGTCAAGTCGTGGAATTCGCGGACCAGTTGGGCGACCAGGACGAGACTCTCGTCGGTGCACGCGGCGGCCCGCTCCTCGGCCGTCACCGCGGCCTGCCCCTCGATGAAGTCGAGGACATCCCGGCCCTGTTCGTCGGTCCCGAGATGGCACGGCGCCCCCTTCCACCCGCTCCGCTCGAACAGCCCCAGCAGTTCCCGAACGAACTCCGCCCGCCGCGGCGGCACCCGCCGCACGGTCCCGCGCACCCGCACGACATCGCTCACGGCGCCGCCGTACAGGATCTGCTCCCCCGGGCCGGAGCCGACGTGGAAGGAGATCCACACGTCCGGCGGGAGGTCGGGCCGGTCCGGTACCGGTCGGGGCTCCTCGGACCAGGCGCCCGGGGCGAGTTCGGCGGCGACCCGGCGCCAGAAGCGGACCGCGGGCTCGTTGGCGTACTGGAAGGCGACCTCCCACGGGCCCGGGTGCCGCACGACGACCTCGTGGACCGCGTCCAGTCCGATGCCCTGCCGGCGCGCCCCTGCCACCACGAAGAAGCTGTTCAGTACGCGTGTCGGACCGTCCAGGCCACGGACGAAGGCGAAGCCGACCGGATGTCCGTCGCGGACGAAGAGGTACGGCGCCCAGCCGGGCTCGGTGAAGGCCGCGTCGACGCGCTCGCTGCGGAACGTGCCGTCGGGGTTGGGCAGTACGCCCATGAAGCCGGACAGGTCGTGGCGGAACATCAGCCACAACCGCTCGACGGTCGGGCGGTCTTCGGCGGTTGCGCGGCGGACGGAGACGGCGGGCATCGGGCTCCCCTGCGAGAGATTCGACCGGATTGCGGAAATGCGAAAAGCCTCCCCGGCGGACGCGCGGTCCGGCCGGGGAGGCCCAAGGTTGCCGAAACTCTAGCGCAGATACGGCAGTTGCGGCGCCGCGTTCACGCGTCGGCGGGTTCCGCGTCCGCGCCCCGCGGTGTCAGGTACTCCTCCGTGATCTCCTTCGGGCCGAACGGCCACACCTTCTCGAAGCGGGCCCAGAGGACGTACGCGACAGAGCCGAGGGCCAGCCAGGCCAGCGACCACTCGATGGGATGGCGGCCCGGCGAGTTCTTGTCCGCGTAGCCGTAGATCACGCACCAGCCGACGAAGGCGATGATGCTCGGCAGCGGGTAGAGCCACATCCGGTACGGCCGTTTCAGCGTCGGCTGACGCTTGCGCAGGACCGTCAGGGCGATGATCTGGGAGAGCGCCTGGACGATCACCATCACGGTCGTCAGGAGCTGGATCAGGGTCGCCAGGTCCGTGTGGCGGCCGATCAGGAAGCCGATCGCCGTGATCACGCCCATGGTCGCCAGGCCCAGCATCGGGAAGCGGTGCTTGGGGTGCAGCTTGGCGTAGGGGCGGAAGAAGACGCGCTCGCGGGCAGCGTCGTAGGGCACCCGGGAGCCGCCGAGCAGTCCGGTGAAGACGGAGGCGAAGGCGGTGATCAGGATGAGGACGGTGACCGTGTCGGCTGCGCCCTTGCCCCAGGTCTTCTCAAGAACCGCCGAGGCGACCGAGGTCGAGGCGATGTCCTTCGCGTCCGTCATGCGGTGCCAGTCGATGACGCCCAGGGTGCCGATCTGGAGGAGCAGGTAGATCGCCATGATGCCGAGGACGGAGAAGATGATCGAGCGCGGCAGGACCCGGCCCGGGTCCTTGATCTCGGCGCCCATGTAGGCCGTGGTGTTGTAGCCGAGGTAGTCGTAGATGCCGATGGTCAGGCCCGCGGCGAAGCCCAGCCAGAAGTGGTTCGAGCCGAGGTCGAAGGCGTGCGCCGGGTAGGTGAAGGCGAGGTCGGCGCTGAAGTCGGTCGCCGCGGCCAGGATCACCAGCACCACCGAGGTGATCATGACGGCCCACATCACGGCCGTGATCCGGGCGATGTTCTCGATGCCCCGCCACAGCAGGAGGACGACCAGGGCGACGATGCCCAGGCCGATCAGGTCGCCCTGGGTCTGGGTCAGGTCGGGTGCCAGATAGCCCAGGTACTGGACGAAGCCGACCACGCCGGTGGACATGATCAGCGGGATGAACAGCATCGCCGTCCACACGAACAGGAACGGCATCAGCCGGCCGGTGCGGTACTGGAAGGCCTGGCGCAGATAGACGTAACTGCCGCCGGAGCCGGGCATCGCCGCGCCCAGCTCGGCCCAGACGAGGCCGTCCGCGAGGGCGAGGACCGCGCCCGCGATGAAGCCGATCACGGCCTGCGGGCCGCCGAAGGCGGCGACCATCAGCGGGATGGTGACGAACGGGCCGATGCCGCACATCTGGCTCATGTTGATGGCGGTGGCCTGGAACAGGCCGACGCGGCGGACGAAGCCGCCGGTGGGCGGCGGGCTACCGGACATGGGGGCTCCTGGAGGTGGGTGCGTTGGTACGAGGAGGGCGAAGAGTCGACGTACGGCGTGCGGGCCGGTATCCGGTGGCTGACTGGCCGATAAAGTTAAGGAGCCTTACTTGATGCGTCAAGAGGGGAGCCCGCGTGCGTGAGAATGGTGTGATGACCGCCGCCGACGTCGCAGAGCAGCAGGGCCGGCCCTGGAACCGTCAGCGGCTGCGCAGCACCAACGAGCGCCTGCTCCTCGACCGGCTGCGGGCCGCGGGTGCCGCCTCGCGCGCCCAACTGGCCCGCGAGACCGGCCTGTCCAAGCCGACGGTGTCCAGCGCGCTCGCCGCACTGGAGGCGGCGGGGCTGGTCCACGAGGTCGGTACACACGCCCCCGAGCGGGGCCGCACGGCCGTCCTGTACGCACCGGACCCGGCGGCCGGTCATGTCCTCGGCGTCGACGTCGGCCGCGGCTGGCTGCGGGTCGCGGTGGCCGACCTGGACGGCGCTGTCGTCGCCCGCTCCGACGTGCGCAACCGGGCACGCAGCTCGGGCGCGATGGCCGACCTGGTGGTGGCGACGGCCCGGCAGGTGGTCGCCGGCTCGGGCGTGGCGCCGCAGGAGGTGGTGCACGCGGTGGTGGGCACGCCGGGCGTGTACGACGAGAAGCAGCGCCGGGTGCGGTACGCGATGCATCTGCCGGGCTGGGGGCGTGCCGGGCTCTTCGACCGGATGCGGGAGGAGCTGGGCGTCCCGCTGGAGGTGCACAACGACGCCAATCTGGCGGCGCTCGGCGAGTACACGTACGGGGTCGGGGCGGCCAGCCGGCTGTTCGCGTACATCCTGATCGGCACCGGGCTGGGCATGGGTGTGGTCAGCGAGGGGCGGCTGTTCACCGGGGCGCACGGGCTGGCCGGGGAGATCGGGTTCCTGCCGTGGCCGGGGCAGCAGAAGCCGGAGCGGCTTGAGGACGCGGTGTCGGGGGTGGCCGTGGTGGAGACGGCGCGCCGGTTCGGGATGAGCGGGCAGCTCACCGCGAAGGCCGTGTTCGACGCGGCCCGGCAGGGCAACGAGGCAGCGGTCAAGGCAGTCCAGTTGGAGGGCGAGCGGATCGCGCACACGGTCGCGGCGGCCGCCGCCGTGCTCGACCCGGATCTGGTGGTCCTGGGCGGCGGGGTCGGCCACAGCGTGGACCTGCTGCTGAAGCCGGTGCGCGACAACCTCCGGGCGCTCACCCCGCTGCGGCCGAAGGTCGTACCCAGCCGGCTCGGCGAGGACGCGGTGCTGCTCGGGGCGGTGGCGACGGCGCTCGGGACGGCCCGTGACGTGGTGTTCGAGCGCCGGTCGGCCACGTCCTGAACCAACTCGCCCACGGGTCGCGGTGATTGACAGGCCCCACTCGCCCCCTTACCGTGACCGCCGTTAGTAAAGTTTCCTAACTTTACGAAGGGGCTGGAGACTCCGTGAACGGACAGCGTCTCGCCACGGCCGCGGCAGTCCTCGGTCTGCTGGGTTCCCTGACCGCCGGTTCCTGGGCCGCAGACCACGACGACCGGCCCGCTCCGCGCGAGCGGCCGACCCGGGTCCCCTCGGCGCCGGGCAGCGCGACCGCCCTCACCGGCTTCGCCGTCCAGTCGACGGCCAAGGTCTCCGCCCCGGCGTCCGACGTCTCCTCCCCCGGCTATCCGGCGAGCGGCTGGTACCCGACCGGCTCCCGCTCGACGGTCCTGGCCGCACTGCTCGCGAACGGCGTCTACGCCGACCCCTTCTACTCGACGAACCAGCAGAAGATCCCGAAGGCCGACTTCCAGGTCCCCTGGTGGTACCGCTCGGACTTCACGGTCGCCGACACCTCCGAACGCACCTACCTCGACTTCAGCGGGGTGATCTCGGCGGCCGACGTCTACGTCAACGGCAAGCAGGTCGCCACGACCGAGGACGTGACCGGCGCCTACACCCACCACGAGCTGGACGTCACGTCGCTCGTCCGCTCCGGCACCAACACCGTCGCCTTCCGGATCCAGCCCAATGACCCGAACAAGAACCTCACCATGGGCTGGATCGACTGGCTCCAGCCCCCGCCCGACGAGAACATGGGCATCGTCCGCGATGTCGTGGTCCACCGCGGCGGCCCGGTCGCCCTGCGCGACGCCCACGTGGTGACCAGGCTGGACGTGCCCTCCCTGGCCTCGGCCGACCTGACCGTGAAGGCGCAGGCCCGCAACGACTCCGACGCGCCGGTGACGACCACCGTCTCCGGCAGCATCGGCAAGACGACCTTCGCGAAGCCCGTCACCCTCGCCGCGCACGAGACGAAGACCGTCACCTTCACCCCGTCCGACACGCCCGGCCTTCACGTCACCTCGCCGAAGGTCTGGTGGCCCGCCGGCATGGGCGGCCAGCCCCTCTACGACCTGGACCTCACCGCCACCGTCTCCGGCACCGCCTCGGACACCGCGCACGAGACCTTCGGCATCCGTGACGTCCGGGCGCCGCTCAACTCCGACGGCGCCCGCCAGTACCGGATCAACGGCCGCAGGCTGCTGATCAAGGGCGGCGGCTGGTCCCCGGACGAGTTCCTGCGCTGGGACCGGACATACGTCGAGGACCGCCTGAAGTACGCCCTCGACCTGGGCCTCAACACCATCCGGCTGGAAGGCCACCTGGAACCGGACGAGTTCTTCGACCTCGCCGACCGCTACGGCATCGTGACGCTCCCCGGCTGGGAGTGCTGCGACAAGTGGGAGGGCCAGGTCAACGGGAGCGAGTCCGGCGACAAGTGGACCGCCTCCGACTACCCGGTCGCCAAGGCGTCCATGGCCGCCGAGGCCGCCCGGCTGCGCGACCACCCGAGCGTCGTCTCCTTCCTCATCGGCAGCGACTTCGCACCGGACGCGACGATCGAGAAGAACTACCTCGACGCCCTGAAGGCCGCCGACTGGAACACCCCCGTCGTGGCCGCCGCCTCCGACAACTCCTCACCGCAGTCCGGCAGTTCGGGCATGAAGATGACAGGCCCGTACGACTGGATCCCGCCGAACTACTGGTACGCCAAGCGCGAGGGCGGCGCCACCGGCTTCAACTCAGAGACCAGCGCGGGCCCCGACATCCCCACCCTCGACACCCTGCGCCGCATGATGACCCCGGCCGAACTCGACACCCTCTGGAAGGACCCGAACGCCAAGCAGTACCACCGCTCCCCGTCCTCGACCTTCGGCACCCTCAAGCTCTACGACAACGCCCTGACCGGCCGCTACGGCTCCCCCACGAGCCTCACCGACTACGTCCGCAAGGCCCAGCTCGCCCAGTACGAGAACGTCCGCGCCCAGTTCGAGGCGTACGAGCGCAACGCCACCGACTCGGCCAAGCCCTCGACCGGCGTCGTCCACTGGATGTTCAACAGCGGCTGGACCTCGCTGCACTGGCAGCTGATGGACCGTCATCTCGACCAGGGCGGCGCCTACTTCGGGGCGAAGAAGGCGAACGAACCGCTGCACGTCCAGTACTCCTACGACGACCGCACGGTGGTCGTCGTGAACAACCGGCACCCGGCCGCCTCCCAACTGACGGCCAGGGCAACCCTGTTCAACCCCGACGGCACCCAGAAGTACGACAGGACCGTGAGCGGCCTCAAGGTGAGCGGCGACGGCGCGCACAGCACGGCACTCACGCTGCCCGCGTCGGTGAGCGGCCTGTCGACGACGTATCTGCTGCGCCTCACCCTCACCGACGGCTCCGGCAGGGAGGTCAGCCGGAACGTCTACTGGCTGTCGACCAGGCCGGACACCCTCGACTGGGCCAACACCGACTGGTACTACACGCCGACGACGAGCTACGCCGATCTGAAGGGGCTGGCCTCGATGGCGCAGGTGCCGGTCTCGGCCACGGCGTCGACGGCGTCCTCGGGCGGCACGTCCACCACGACCGTGACCCTCCGCAACACCGGGAGCGGGATGACGCCGTCGCTGCTCACCGACGTCCATCTCGTGGACGCGAAGGGGCGGCCGGTGCTGCCGGTCCAGTGGTCGGACAACGAGGTGAGTCTGTGGCCGGGTGAGTCGGCGACGCTGACCGTCACCTACCGGACGGCGGATCTGCGCGGTTCCGCGCCGGCCGTCAGGGTCTCCGGCTGGAACACGGCGGAGCGGACGGTTCCGGCGGGGGCGCCGGAACCGTCCGGTCGGCTCAGCTCACGTTGAGCGCGGTGTCGTCGATGACGAAGGACGTCTGGAGGGTCGACCCCTCGACGCCGGTGAACTTGATGGTGGCGGTGGTGCCGGCCAGCGAGGAGACGTCGAAGGACTTCAGGACGTATCCGGAGGCCGCGTTGAGGTTCGAGTAGGTGGCCAGGGTGGTGGATCCGGCGGTGACCGTCAGCTTGTCGTAGGCGGTGCTGGTGGTGGTCTCCGCGGTGTCCACGTGCAGATAGAAGCTGAGGGTCGCGGAGCAGCCGGACGGGATGGTCACCGACTGGGACAGGGTGTCGGTGTGGGCCGATCCGTAGCCGTCGAGCCAGGCCTTGTAGGAGCCGGTGCGGGCGGCCTCGCTGCTGGAGTTGGTGATGACGCCGCTGCTGGCGGTCCAGGTGGTGTTGCCGGACTCGAAGCCGGGGTTGCCCAGGAGCTGGGCGGCGGTGCAGGTGCCGCCACCGCCCCCGCCACCACCGCCGCCGCTGCTGCCGCTCGCTCCGGCCAGCCACTCGGTGGCGTTCAGGGCGAGGGGCGCGTTGGTGGCGCCGGAGTCGTTCCAGCCGTCGTACAGCGTGTTGCCGGACTGGCCGGTGCCGTCGTCGACGGGCGAGGTGTCACCCCAGAAGGCGACGCGTCCGCTGCCGAAGGTGGAGGTCGCGAAGAAGGCGCCGGTGTTGCCCGAGTAACCGCTGCGGTACAGCAGGCCCTTGACGCTGGAGTTGTCGGCGGGCTTGAGGGTGGCCGTGGTGCCGTCGGCGATCAGGCTCTTGGTGACCGTGCCGAAGGAGCCGTGCAGCACCGGGTCCGTGCTGTCGCTGATCGCGGCCGGGTAGCCGGAGCTGATGTCCAGGGTGTCGACGGAGAAGCCGAACGGGTCGGTCGAGTCGACGCTGTTGTTGGTCATCAGGTCGTTGAAGATCTCGACGGCGTCGTAGCCGTCGTTGTTGCGGTCGGCGCCGGTGTGGTCGGAGATCATGAACAGACCGCCGCCGGCCTTCACGAAGTTCATGATCGCCGTCTTCTCGGCGGTGGTGAACAGCGTGTTGGGCTCGGGCAGTACGAGAGCGTTGAACTTCGAGAGGTCGGTGGTGGAGCTGCCGCCGTAGGTGAGGGCACTCGTGGCGGTCTTCATGCTGTAGCCGCCGGTCTTCTGCAGGTCGACGCCCCACGACGAGAGAGCGCCGGTCCAGTCCGTCTCGGAGGACGGGGAGGAATCCTCCGACAGCGGGTCGGGCTTGCTGGTGGAGATGATCCAGTCCGCGTTGCCGGCCTCCTCGGCGTGGCCGTCGTCGAACAGGATGTTGTAGGTGGTGGCCGCGTGGGCCGACGTGGCGCCGACACTGGCCTGGAGGGCACCGCCGGTGGTGAGCAGTGCGAGTGCGGCGAAGGCCGTCGTGAGTCGGTGACGGGGTCTGGAGCGGGTGGGCATCCGGCGTACCTCCGAGTGGGGTTGAGGAACGAAGCGGTGCGGGTGCAGGACCAGACCTACGCGCGTAGACGGGTGACAGATCTGCGCGCGTAGATGTTCGGTTGCACGATACTCGCGCGACCGAACGGTTGAACCGTACATGGCAGAACAATGGCTGAACAGGCATCACCAGGCCCACCGGGCCCGACATTGCCCGGCGTTGACCCTTGGTTGAAACGGAACGGACTGTCCCCCTCTCCAGGGGGCATCCGGTTAGTGCGGGGGTCCTGACGAAGAGGGGCGGAGATGGAGATTACGGGCATCATCAGTGCCATCGTGATCGGCATCGTCATCGGTGTGCTGGGCCGGCTGGTCGTGCCGGGCCGCCAGCACATCGGGATCCTGCTGACGATCGTGGTCGGCATCGTGGCCGCACTGATCGGCGCGGCCATCGCCAACGCGTTCGACGTCGCCGACACCAAGGGCGTCGACTGGATCGAGTGGCTCATTCAGATCGGTCTCGCCGCACTGGGCATCGCGGCGCTCGACCGGAGCAGGGTGCGGCGCTGACACGGCGGCGGCGCCGGCCCGGCGACCGTTTCGGGCCTGGGCGAGGACTTCGTGTGCCTCGCCCGGGCGCGGTCGTCGCTGCTCGGCGCCTTGCGGGCGGTTGCCGAATTCCGCGTTCCGCATACCCTCGTGCCGGACTACCGTCTCCGGTAGCGGGAGGACCCGGAGTCAGGCCCGCCGACGCGGCTCCCCTGGGCAATCGGCGGGCCTGCCGCCTCGACCGAGCACCCCGAGCGGGAGAGTCGGGTGCTGCGGGAGGCCGTTCCCGGGCGGCACGGGTCCACCGATGAGGTTTGCAGCCGCGGCGGGCCGTGGCACGGGGCCGTTCGGCCTTCAGGTCCGGCCCGAACGGCCCCTGTTGCCCGTTCAACCCCGGCCCGCCAGCGCGGCGAGCCCCTCGCGGCTGGACGCGTAACGGGGTGTCCAGCCCAGCTCCCGCTCGGCCTTGGCCGAGGACACCCGCATGCTGGTCGACATCATCGTGTACGCGTACGACATCGGCCGGGTGAGCCAGCGCGGCACGGTCATCGGCTTCGGCACCCCGAACTCCTCGGCCACGCACAGGACATGGGCGCGGAAGCCGAGCGGGGTGCGGTCCGTGACGTTGTACGCCTGGCCGGGCCGGCCGCGCTCGACGGCGGCGACGACCGCGCCGGCCGCGTCGAGGAGGTTGATCCAGGGCAGGACCCGGCCGTGGTCGTCGGGGGCGGGCAGCTGGCGCTTGCGCAGCATGGGGAGGATGGCCTCGGTGCCGCCGGGGCCGTAGAACAGCCCGAAGCGCAGGGCGATGCCCTCGAGGTCGCTTGCGCCGAGGGTGAGTTGCTCCTTGATGCGCATGCCCTCGACGTGCCGTTCGAGCTCGGCCGTGGTGCCGGGCGGGCCGAAGCGGTCCGCGTCCTCGGTGATCACGTGGTCGCCGAAGTCCCCGTAGCCGTAGCCGAAGACCATGGACTCGCTGACGAAGCGGCGGGCGCCGGTGGCCTGTGCGGCCTCGATGAGGTGGGCGGTGCCGTCGATGCGCAGCGCGTTGGTGGCGTGCATGTCCTTGTGGCGCATGGGCGCCTTGCGCAGGGCGGTCGCGGCGTGGATGACGGTGTCGAAGTGCTGTCCGTCGACGGCGCGCAGCAGTGCGTCGCGGTCCATGAGGTCGGCGCTGACGCCGTTCGCCCTGCCGCGGCCGAGTCCGGTGACCTTGTGACCGGACTCGGTGAGCGCGCGGGTGATGTGTCCGCCGAGGACGCCGCTGGCGCCCGCGAGGAGGATGCTCTGGTTCTTCCGGTTCGTCGTCATGACCATGCGACGGATCGGGCGGCCGCGGATGTGACATCGCCGCGGGACGCGGTTCAGGGGGTGTAGGTGTACGGGGTCGTCGTGGTCAGGGGCTGGAAACCGAGGCGTTCCAGGATGGGACGGCTCTGGCTGGAGGCGTCGACCTGGAGGTAGCGGCAGCCGCGCTCCTGGGCGGCGCGGGCCCGGTGGGCGACCAGGGCCCGGTAGACCCCGCGGCCACGCCAGCCCTCGACGGTGCCGCCGCCCCACAGCCCGGCGAAACGGGTGCCGGGTACGAGTTCCATGCGGGCCGCGCTGACCGGTTCGTCACCGGCCAGGGCGACCACGGCGAGCACCGTGTCCGGCTCGCCGGTGAGCCGGGCGAGCAGTTGGTGGCGGAGCCGGGAGGAGTCGGTGCCGAAGGCCTTCGCGTGTACGTCGGCCACGAGGTCGACGCCCGCCGCGTCGGTGACGGGCCGGATGCGGATGCCCTCGGGCGGCTCGGCGTCGAGGTCTAGGGCGGCGGCCTCGACGATCATCAGCGTCTCCTCGGGCTCGGCCGTGAATCCCGCGCTCCTCAGTCGTTCGCCGAGGTCGGCCGGCCGGTCGTGGCCGTACAGCTTCCACTCGAACTCCAGGCCGAGGCCGGTGAAGTACGCGATCTGCTCGGTGATCGCCGCGTCCGCGCCCGTCTCGTCCAGGTCCGACCACAGGACGGCGTTCCAGCCCTGCTCGGACGACACGTGCCGCACCACGCCGCCGACCCGCTCGACGCGCGCGTCGGAGCCGTCCGGCTGGGCGCCTTCGCGCATGTCACGGTCGAAGAGGGCGAGCACGCCGACATGATCCATGCGCTCACTCCAGCAGCCGGGGCCGACAGGGGCAACAGCTTTACGGCGCCTCGCCGGGCCGGACCGCCGCCAGGTACGCCGTGAGGCGGTCTCGGTTGCGGGCCAGGCAGTCGATGCGGGACTGGATGCGGTCGACGTGGGCCTGCAGGAGGGCGGCGGTCTCGTCGGTGAGGCGGTCGGCGGGCAGGAGGATCTCGTCGGGGCCGGAGAGGTACGGCAGGATCGCGCGGATCATCTCCGTGGTCAGCCCGGAGTCCAGCAGCCCGCGGATCTGCTGGACGTCCCTGACCGCCGCCTCGCCGTAGTCGCGGTAGCCGTTGTCCGTGCGGTCCGGGCCGAGCAGCCGCTGCTCCTCGTAGTAGCGGAGGAGCCTGGTGGGGACGCCGGTGCGGCGGGAGAGTTCGCCGATCCTCATGACCGCCTCCCGGGAGCTCTTGCCTTCACACTGATGTGAAGGTTCGAGCATGGTCGCATGTCCACCGCATCCATGGTCAAGGGCACCGCCATGCCCGCGTCCCTCCCCTGGTCCGGGCTGCTGGCCCTGTCCACGGCCGCCTTCACCGCCGTACTGACGGAACTCCTCCCGGCCGGTCTGCTGCCCCGGATGGCTCCGGCGCTGGGGGTGTCCGAGGCGCGGGTCGGGTTCCTGGTCAGCGGCTACGCGGCCGCCTCCTTCGTGGCCGCGATCCCGCTGACCGCGTGGCTGCGCGGGCTGCCGCGGCGCCGGGTGCTGACCGGGGCGCTGCTGGGATTCGCCGTCGCCAACACGGTGGTCGCGCTCTCGTCGTCGTACCCCCTCACCTTCGCGGCACGACTGCTGGCCGGCTGCATGGGCGGCCTGATGTGGGCGATGCTCGTCGGTTACGCGGCCCGGATGGTGCCGGCCGAGCGGCGCGGGCGGGCGATCGCCGTGGTGCTCGCCGGAATCACGCTGGCCCTGTCGCTCGGCGTGCCCGCGGGGACCGCGCTGGCCGGGGCGCTGGGCTGGCGGGCAGCGTTCGGGACGCTGGCCGGGCTCGCGCTGTTGCTGGTGGGCTGGGTGCGGTGGCGGGTGCCAGGGTTTCCCGGCGAGCCGCGGCACGCGCGCGTGCCGCTCGCGCGGGTGGCGGTGCTGCCAGGTCTGCGGGCGATCCTGTCCGTCACACTGTTCCTGCTCCTGGGCCACCAGGTGATGTACACGTACATCGCCCCCTTCGCGGCGCACGCGGGTTACGGCCGCACCGACGTGGTGCTGCTGGTGTTCGGAGTGGCCACGGTCGCCGGGATCTGGATCACGGGCGTGCTCGTCGACCGGTGTCTGCGGTTCACTCTGCTCGCCGCGCTCGCACTGTGCGCCGCCGTGATGCTCGCGCTCGGTCTGTACGCCGGTTCGCCCGTCGTGCTGCTCGGTGCGGTCGCCCTGTGGGGGCTGGCCTTCGGGGGTGCGCCGACGCTGATCCAGACCGCGCTGGTCGAGGCCTCCGGCCCTGCCCACGCGGACCTGGCGACCTCGCTGCAGACCACCGTGTACAACGCGGGCATCGCCGGGGGCTCGCTGACCGGCGGGATCGTGCTGGACGAGCTGGGCGCCGGGGCACTGCCCTGGACCGCACTGCCGCTCGTCGCGGGCGCCCTCGTCACCGTGGCCGTGGCACGCCGGCATGCCTTCCCGGCGGTGCGCCGGGAGTCGTAGGCTTCGGCGCGAAGATCATCTGGCGACAAGGGGTGCTTCATGGCCGTGCGGGACATCGAACTGCCGTATCTGCGCCGGTGCGTCGAGCTGGCGGCCGAGGCGCTGGAGGCCGGGGACGAACCGTTCGGGTCGGTGCTCGTGGGCGCGGACGGGGCGGTGCTCGCCGAGGACCACAACCGGGTCGCCTCCGGTGACCGCACCCGGCATCCCGAGTTCGAGCTGGCCCGCTGGTCCGCAGCCCACCTGACCCCGGAGGAGCGGGCCGCGGCCACGGTGTACACGTCCGGCGAGCACTGCCCGATGTGCGCGGCCGCCCACGCCTGGGTGGGCCTGGGGCGGATCGTGTATGTCGCCTCCTCGGAGCAACTGTCCCAGTGGCTGGCCGAGTTGGGCGTGCCGGCACCGCCGGTGCGGACGCTGCCGGTGCACGAGGTGGCGCCGGGCGTGGCGGTGGAAGGGCCGGTGCCGGAACTCGCGGAGGAGGTGCGGGCACTGCACCGGCGTTTCCATCTGCCGACGATCTGACCTCTTGCCGATTCATCCCGAGATGCACCTGTTTGGCGGTATGCCTACGATCTAGGAAGTACCAGACCCGGTGGACGTTCCGGTCTCCTCCGATCCAGCGGGGGGAGGCGGTTGCCCTTGTTGCCGGCACATCGGCTGATGGCCGCTCACGGCGCGCTGGTCGCCGTCGCCACGGTCGTCTATCTGACGGTTCCCGGTGCGCGCGCCCCCGTGTGGGCGGTCATCGGGCTGTCCGGTGCCGCGGCAGTGGTGGCCGGCTGCCGGGTGAACCGGCCCGCGCACAGCTGGCCCTGGTGGGTGCTGGCCGCGGGCCTGGTCACGTTCGTCGCGGGTGACACGTACTACAACGTGGTGGAGGAGTACTTCCACGCCTCCAACCCGTTCCCCTCCCCCTCGGACGCCCTCTACCTCGCCAACTACGTGCTCTTCGCCGTGGGGCTGTCCGGTCTGGTCCGCTACCGCTGGACCGGCCACGACCTGCCGAGTCTGCTGGACGCGCTGATCTTCACGGCGGGGCTGGCGTTGCCCGTGTGGGTGTATCTGGTGCAGCCGCTGACGCAGGTCGAGGGGCTCACCTGGCAGCAGCGGGCCATCAGCATCGCCTATCCGCTGGGCGACGTGCTCGTGCTGGCCCTGCTCGCCCGGCTGCTCACCCCGAGCCCCACCGACGCCCACAACCGGTCGGTGCAGCTCCTGGTCGTCGGCACGCTCACGCTGCTCGGCTTCGACATCTTGTACGGGATCCTGCAGCTGAACTCGATGTGGCAGGCGGGCACGGTGCTCGACGCCGGGTGGATCGTCTTCTACACGGCCTGGGGGCAGGCGGCCCTGCACCCGGCGATGGTCGAGCTGACCGCCGCCGGTTCGCAGCGTGAGTCCCTGCTGCCGCGCCCGCGCCGGCTGCTGATGCTGGCCGTCGCCACACTGATCGCGCCGGGCATCCTGCTCTACGAGGGGCTGACCCGCTCCGCCCATGACGCGGCCGTGATCGCCGCGTTCTCCGGCCTGCTCTTCCTGCTGGTCATCCTGCGCCTGTCGGGCATGGTCGTGGCCCACCGCAAGGCGGTGACGCGGGAACTGGCGCTGCGCCGGGCGGCCGCCTCGCTGGTCTCCGCCGTCCGCCAGCAGGAGGTCGCGAGGTCCTGCGAGGCGGCCGTCGACCGGCTGCTGGGGCCCGTCGTCGACCATCGCACGCTGCTGCTGCCCGCCGAGCGGGCCGTGGACCTGGCGCCCCACCACGGGCAGCTGGTGAACGCCCGCGACCTGGGCGCCGACATACCCGCCGAGCCGGACGCGCCGGAGACCGTCCTGGTGTGCCTGATGACCCCGCCCGACCGCCCCTCCGGCGAGGTCCCCGGCGTGCTCCTGGTCGCCGCACCACCCGGACCGCTCACCGAGACCCGGCGTTCCATGGAGATCCTGGCCTCGCACGCGGGCCTGGCCATGGAGCGGATCGCCCTGCGCCAGGAGATCATCGTGCGGGAGAGCGAGGCGTACTTCCGCACCCTGGTGCGCAACGCCTCGGACGTGATCCTCATCCTGGAGGACGACGACACCATCCGGTACGCCAGCCCGTCGGCGGCGGCCGTCTTCGGCACCGCCGAACTGGTCGGCGCCGCACTGCCGGACCTCGTCGACCCGCGGGACCGCAGCCGTGCGGCGCGGGAGCTGACCGCCGTGCGCGACACCGGGCCGCGGGCCACCCACGACCACTGGTGGATACGGCACCGGGCCGGCCGCGTCGAGGTGGAGGTGCGGTGCAGCGACTTCCGGGACGAGCGGACCGTGGCCGGACTGGTCGTCACCCTGCGCGACGTGACCGAGCAGCGGCGGCTGGCGCACGAGCTGACCCAGCGCGCCTTCCACGACTCGCTGACCGGCCTGCCCAACCGGACCCTGCTCCTGGAGCGGCTTGAACGGGCCCTGCTGCGCGGCCGCCGCGAGTCCTCGCTGACCTGTCTGCTCTTCATCGACCTGGACGACTTCAAGGAGGTCAACGACACCCTCGGACACTCGGCCGGCGACCACCTCCTGATCTCCGTAGGCAACCGGCTCTCCAAGACCCTGCGGCGCACCGACACCGCGGCCCGGCTCGGCGGCGACGAGTTCGCCGTACTCATGGAGGACGCCCGCGAGCCGCTGGACGCCGAGCTGCTCGCGGCCCAGGTGATCCAGACGCTGACCAGGCCGTTCGACCTCGCGGACGAGTCGGTGACCGTGTCCGCCAGCGTGGGCGTGGCCACCGCCCACGACAGTATGGACGCGGAGGAGCTACTCAGCCACGCCGACCTCGCGCTGTACGCGGCGAAGGCGGCCGGCAAGCGGCAGTGGCGCCGCTTCCAGCCGCTGCTGCACACCCGTATGGTCGAGCGGCACGACCTGCAGAGCCGGCTCGCCCAGGCCGTCGCCGACAAGGAGTTCGCGCTGCGCTACCAGCCGGTCGTCGACATCACGGTCGGCGAGGTCGTCGGCTTCGAGGCGCTGGTGCGCTGGCCGCGGGCGCCGCACCAGCCGATCATGCCGGAGCAGTTCATCTCGCTCGCCGAGGAGACCGGACACATCGCGCCGCTCGGGGCCTGGGTGCTGGAGAACGCCGTGAGCGACATCGCCGGGCTGCAGAGGCTGCCCGGGCCGGGCGCGCCGCCGTACGTGAGCGTGAACGTGTCGGCGCGGCAGTTCCGCGACACCGGGTTCGTCGACCAGGTCGGCTCCGCGCTGCGCACGCCGGGTCTCGCGCCCGGTTCCCTGCAGCTGGAGCTCACCGAGACGGTGCTGCTGCGCCGGGACGCCCAGATCCAGGCGGTGCTGCGGGCCCTGAAGGAGCTGGGCGTGCACATCGCGGTCGACGACTTCGGGACCGGCTTCTCCTCGCTGCGCTATCTGCGCGACTTCCCGATCGACGTACTGAAGATCGACAAGACGTTCATCGACGACATCACCCGGGACACCCAGCAGGTCGCGCTGGTCGAGGGCATCGTGCGGATCGCCGACACGCTGGGGCTGCAGGTGATCGCCGAGGGGATCGAGGACACGGCGCAGCGGGATCTGCTGGCGAGCATGGGCTGCCGGTTCGGGCAGGGCTTCCTGTTCGCCAAGCCGATGACGGTGGAGCAGAGCGAACGGGTACTGCGGCAGCGCGAAGGACTCCCGTGCCGGGAGGCCGACGCGACGCCGGCCCGCTCCCCCGACGGGCGGCCCGGGCTGCGCGAGCGGCAGGCCGCACTCCGCGCCGACCTGGAGCATCTGCGGCGCACCAGCCCGATGAGCGACGCGGTCATGGACGAGGTGCGCGGCCGCCGGATCCGCAGCCGCGGCCACTGGCTGATCGACTTCGCGTCCTGCAACTACCTCGGCTTCGACTGGGACCCGGAGATCGTCGCGGCCGTGGATCCGGCGGTACGGCGCTGGGGCACCCACCCCAGCTGGTCCCGGCTGCTGGGCAGCCCGCGCCTGTACCCGGAGATCGAGGCCCGGCTCGCCGCGCTGCTGGGCGCGCCGGACACGCTGCTGCTGCCGACGCTCACCCTGATCCACTCCTCGGTGATCCCGGTCCTCGCCGAGGGCGGCCATGTCTTCGTCGAGGCGACCGCGCACCGCACGGTGTACGACGGCTGCGTGGTGGCCCGCGGCCAGGGCGCCACCCTGCACCGCTTCCAGGCCGAACGGCCCGACGAACTGGCGGCCCTGCTCGCCTCGGTGCCCGCGGGCCTGCCCCGGCTGGTGTGCCTGGACGGCGTCAACAGCATGAGCGGCAACATCCCGGACCTCCCCGCCCTGGCCTCGGTCTGCCGCGCCTCGGGCGCGACGCTGTACGTCGACGACGCCCACGGCTTCGGCGTGATCGGCGAGCGCGGCCCGCGGGAGCCCTGCCCGTACGGATCGCGCGGCAACGGCGTGGTGCGGCACACCGGCGAGTCGTACGACGGGATCGTGCTCGCCGCCGGTTTCTCCAAGGCGTACTCCTCCCTGCTCGCCTTCCTCGCGCTGCCCACCGGGCTGAAGGACCGGCTGAAGACGGCCGCGGGACCGTATCTGTACTCGGGCCCGTCCCCCACCGCGTCCCTCGCCACCACGCTGGCCGGTCTCGACGTCAACGAACGGCGCGGCGACACCCTGCGTGCCGCCCTGTACCGCAGGACGGTCGCGGTGCTCGACCATCTCGACGGGCTGGACGTCGGCACGCTCAACCGGGACCGGCTGCCGATCATCGAGATCCCCCTCGCCGATCCGGAGGACCTGGACGCGGTCGCCGCGTTCCTGTGGGAGGAGGGGATCTACGTGACGCTGGCCGCCTATCCCCTCGTACCGCGCGACCGGGTCGGTTTCCGGGTGCAGATCACGGCGCTCAACTCCGACGAGGACATCGACCGGCTGAACAGCACGCTGACCCGGGTGGCCGCGCGGTTCCCGCTGAAGCCGAAGGGCTGAGCCGGCCATGACGACGCACAACGACGACGTGGACTGGGACCGCTGGCCGATCGTGGACTACCTGGCGGAGAACTACCGGGACCTGCACCCGTCCGACGCCGCCGTGATCGCCCACCACTCGGCGTTCTACCGCCGCCTCGCACCGGGCTCCGTCTCCCGTTCCGTCGAGTTCGGCGCGGGCCCCAACCTGTATCCGCTCATCCTCGCGGCCGCGGTGAGCCGCCGGATCGACGCCGTCGACGCGGGCGCCGGCAACGTCGCCTATCTGGAACGGCAGCTCGTGTGCGGGCCGGAGTCCAGCTGGCTGCCGTTCCACGCGCTGTGCCGACGCCTCAACCCCGAGGTGCCGGCCACGCTCGCCGGGGCGCTCGCGCACGTCCAGGTCGTGCACGCCGACGTCCGCGAACTCGCCCCCGGCGGCTATGAGTTGGCGTCGATGCACTTCGTCGCCGAGGGCGCCACCGAGGACTTCGCGGAGTTCGCGGACTTCTGCCGGACATTCGTGCGGTGCGTGGTGCCGGGCGGATGGCTGGTGGCCGCGTTCATGGAGAACATGCCCACCTACCGCATCGGCCCGGCCTCCCGCTGGCCCGGCTGCCCGGTGAACCCGCGGACGGTCACCGAGGTTTTCGCGCCACTGACCCATGACCTGAACGTCACCCGCATCGACAGCGACCCGACCCTGCCGGACTACGGCGACTCCGGGATGGTGCTGCTGACGGCGACAGCGCGCTAGCCCTTTCGGTACGTGCCGTCAGCGTGCCGCCGGGGCGCGGAAACGCCGCCGCAGCGCGAATCCGCCCAGCACCAGCGCGGCACCGGCGACCGCGGCGGGCAGTGCCTCGTCGGTGCCGGTGTGGGCCAGGGAGGCCACGGGCCGCGGCGGGACGGATGGCGCCTCGGGGCCCGGGCGCGGCTGGGACCTGGGCGGTTTCGGCGTCTGCCCGGTGGGGTGGTCACCGGGCGTGTTCACGGACTCGTTGCCG
Source organism: Streptomyces sp. NPDC047081 (assembly GCF_040643775.1). NCBI lineage: Bacteria > Bacillati > Actinomycetota > Actinomycetes > Kitasatosporales > Streptomycetaceae > Streptomyces > Streptomyces sp. NPDC047081. The sequence goes on from NZ_JBEYUY010000017.1 coordinate 84,295, forward strand.
TCCGAGGCGTTGCCCGCGCCGACGACGCTCACCGTGTTGCCGCTGACGTTCACCGGGAGGTGGACCGGGAGCTGGATGCCGTTGCCGGAGAGCACACCGGGAGAATCCTTTCCGCTGCCGTGCGCCTCGCTGCCGGACCCCTCGCCGCCGTGCGAGGCGGGCGCCCCGTGGCCGCCCTCATTGACGCAGCCGTTGCCCGCGGCGGGGTTGAGGAGCCCCACCACGTTCACGGTGTTCCCGCACGCGTTCACCGGCACATGGACCGGGAGCTGGACGGTGTTGCCGGAGATCAGACCGGGCGATCCGGCCGTCGTGCCGTCCGCCGAGGAGTCGGCCTGGGCCGGCGCCGTCAGGGCCATCGCGCCCGAGGCCGCGGCGACGGCGATCACACCGTTCCGGGTAACCCTTCGCATAGGTTCCCTGCCTTCCAGACATGGTCGCGGGCGGCTGCCCGCACCGGGGAGGCGGGCATGCGCCCGCACCGCTTAAAACGCGGGCGAACCATCCGAGTTATGGCTTATCGGCCTTTCACCCCATCGAGCGGCACGGTTATCGAACTAGCGGCAAACCGCACTGTTCACCCGGAGGGCCGCACAGGGTAGGGCACCTCGCGCGGTCCCGCTCGCCCGGAGGCGAGGCCCGCGGGGTCCGCCTATCGTGATCGAGGACGCCGTTCCACCCGGTCCGCGGCGGGCGTCCCTGGAGGCATCGATGCTGGCCAAGCTGTCAACGCGGTCCGCCGTCCGGCGCTGCGCGGTGACCGGAGCCGCCGCCCTGGCGCTGCTGGCGGCGGGGCTGCCGGCGGTGGCCTCGGACGGCACCGGACCCGACCTGTCGCGCTTCTACCAGCAGAAGGTCGCGTGGTCGAAGTGCAAGGGCGACGGCATGCCCGAGGACCTGCAGTGCGGCAAGGTCACGGTGCCCCTCGACTACGCCAGGCCGCGGAAGGGAACGCTCGACCTGGCCCTCGCCCGCTATCGCGCCACCGGCAGGAAGCGCGGCTCGGTGCTGCTGAACTTCGGCGGGCCCGGCGGCGCCGGAGTGCCCGAACTCGCCGCCGGGGGCAAGGACTTCATGGGCCTGACCAACGGCTACGACGTGGTGACCTTCGATCCGCGCGGCGTCGGCCGGTCCTCGCCCGTCAGCTGCGGCGACGGCTCCGACGAGGCCTCGGCGGCGACCGACGAGGACATCGACGTGAGCGATCCGCAGGCCGTGCTGCGGCAGTTGAAGCAGGCGGCCGACCAGTGCGCCAAGCACTCGGGGCCGGTCCTGCCGTACATCGGCACGGTGAACGCCTCGCGCGACATGGACGTGATGCGCCAGGCCCTCGGCGACAAGAAGCTCAACTACCTCGGCTTCTCCTACGGGACGCGGCTCGGCGCGGTGTACGCCGCCCAATTCCCCAAGAAGGTGGGCCGGTTGGTGCTCGACGGGGTGGACACCCTGACCGAGCCGATGTCCGAGCAGGGCATCGCCGGTGCCGAGGGGCAGCAGACGGCGCTGGACGACTTCGTCGACTGGTGTGCCAAGGACATCGCCTGCCCGTTCGGCCAGGACGCGCGGGACGGCCGGGACCAGGTCGTGCAGCTCGTCCGCTCGCTCGACGAGGACCCCGTACCGACCGACTTCGGACAGCAGTTCACCGGGCAGGACCTGGTGGGCGCCATCGGACAGGCCCTCTACAGCCAGGACTTGTGGCCTTCGCTGGAGCGCGCCCTCGCCCAGCTCGTCGAGGACGGCGACACCCGCGGGATCATGGGCTTCGCCACCGGCGGGATGTCAGCGGCCGGCCGCGGGAAGGCCGACGGCGGCGGTCTGGTCGACGCGAACGACGTCCCGCTCGACAACCTCCCCGCCGCGCTGATGGCCATCAACTGCGCGGACGACCCCGACCGCCCCTCCGCCGACCGGATCACCAAGGAACTCGGCAGACTGCGCGCCGAGTACGAGCAGGCCTCCCCCGTCTTCGGCCGCTACCGGCTCACCGAGGTGCTGATGTGCTACGGCCGCCCGAAGGGCACCGACTTCATCCGCGACAAGGTGCGGGACGTCCACTCCGCGAGGATGCTCCTGGTCGGCACCCGCGGCGACCCGGCGACGCCGTACCGCTGGACGGTGGAGACCGCGAAGCGGCTCGGCTCCTCGGCCGTGGTCCTCGACAACAAGGGCGAGGGCCACACCGGTTACGCCTCCTCGAAGTGCGTGCACGGCAAGGTCGACGACTTCCTGCTGTACGGCTCGCTGCCGCCGACGGGCAGTTCGTGCGGGCCGGACGAGGAGTGAGCGCACGGCTCCCAGCGAGCTCACAGGTCCCAGCGAGTTCACGGCTCCCAGTGGGCGAGGCGGTGCAGGGCGCCCGCCGTCCGTACGAAGCCCTCGTCGCCGAGCAGGGTCCGCAGTTCGGCGTTGAAGCGGTCGATCTCCGGCTGCGCGGCCCGCAGCGCCGCGGCGCCGGCGTCCGTCAACTCCAGCACCACGGCCCGGTGTTGCAGCGGGTGCGGCTCCTTCGTGAGCAGCCGTGCGGCGGTGAGCCGGGCGACGAGTGCGGTGACCGCGGACTCCCGCAGCCCGAGGGTGCGGGCCAGTTCCTGCTGGGTGGTGCCCGGCCGGTCCTTGACGGCGAACAGCGCGCCGAGCTGCGCGGTGGTGACGCCGGCGGCGACCAGGCAGCGGCGGTCCTGGGTCGTACGCAGCCGGTGTGCCGCCCGCTGCAACAGGAAGTAGAGGCGCTGGTCGGGCTCGGACATGGGCCGATCTTGACAGAGGACACCTCACCGCGCCACCCTCACTTCACCAGTGAAGTGAGGTGGGGGCGTGAGCGGGACGATGGATCTGGAGCTCGCCCGGAAGGTCCTGGCGGAGCAGCCTTTCAGCAGGCTGCTGGGCGCCCGGATCACGGCGTTCGGGCGGGGTACGGCCACCCTCGAACTGGACGTCCGCGAGGAGCTGCTCCAGCAGTACGGCTTCGTGCACGGCGGGGTGCTCTCGTACGCGGCCGACAACACGCTGACGCTGGCCGCGGGCACCGTCGTGGGGCCGGGTCTGATCACGTCCGGTTTCACCATCGACTACCTGCGCCCGGCCACGGGCCGGCTGCTGCGCGCGCACGGCCAGGTGGTGCGGGCGGGCCGCACGCGGGTGGTGAGCCGCTGTGACGTGGTCACGGTCGACGGCGAGGGTACGGAGACCCTGTGTGCCGTCGCGCAGGGGAACATCGCGGTGATCGAGCCGGTGGGCGGGAAGGGCTAGAACTCGACGGGGTCGCGCACGATCGGGCAGGTCATGCAGTGTCCGCCGCCGCGTCCCCGGCCCAGTTCGGCGCCGGTGATGGTGACGACCTCGATGCCGGCCTTGCGCAGCAGGGTGTTGGTCTGGGTGTTGCGGTCGTAGGTGAAGACCACCCCGGGTTCCAGGGCGACCGCGTTGTTGCCGCTGTCCCACTGCTGGCGCTCGGAGGCGTACACGTCCCCGCCGGTCTCCACGACCCGCAGCTCCGGCAGGCCGAGCGCCTTGGCGACCACGTCGACGAACGGGGTGGAGCCCTCGTCGGTGATTTCGAGGCCCGGCGCCTTGTCGCTCGGCCGCAGGGAGAAGGTGTGGACGCCGTCCATGATGGTCGGGTAGAGCGTGACCAGGTCGCGGTCGGCGAAGGTGAACACGGTGTCGAGGTGCATCGCGGACCGCAGCTTGGGCATGCCGGCGACCACGACGTGCTCGGCGGCACCGCCCTCGAAGAGCGCCTTGGCGACCTGGGTGATGGCCTGCCGTGAGGTGCGCTCGCTCATGCCCATCAGGACGACGCCGTTCCCGACGGGCATGATGTCGCCGCCCTCGAACGTCGCCTGCCCCCAGTCGAGTTCGGGATCCCCCCACCACACGGTGGAGCCGGTGTAGTCGGGGTGGAAGCTGTAGATCGCCTTCATCAGGAGGGTCTCGTCGTGCCGGGCGGGCCAGTACAGCGGGTTGAGGGTGACGCCGCCGTAGAGCCAGCAGGTCGTGTCGCGGGTGTAGAGGGTGTTGGGCAGCGGCGGCATCAGGTACTCGCGCACCCCCGTCGACTCGCGGGCCAGCGCGAGGTACCCGGTGCGGTACTCCTCGGGCAGGTCACCGGTGGCCAGGCCGCCGATCAGGTACTTGGCGAGCCGCTCGGGCTCCAGCGACTCCAGGTAGGCGCGGGTGGAGTCGATGAGGCCGATGCCGACCTCGTTGGCCACGATCTTCCGGTCCAGGAGCCAGTCCCGGGCGCCCGGCACGGTCAGCGTCCGGGCGAGCAGGTCGTGCAACTCGACCACCTCGACGTCGCGTTCGCGCAGCTTGTTGACGAAGTCGGCGTGGTCGCGCTGGGCGTTCTCCACCCACATGACGTCGTCGAAGAGCAGGTCGTCGGAGTTGGTCGGGGTGAGCCTGCGGTGGGCGAGCCCGGGCGCGCAGACCAGCACCTTGCGCAGCCTGCCGACCTCGGAGTGGACGCCGTACGCGGGACGGGGGTCTTGACTGGTCACGGTGCACCTTTCCCGAGGCCGAGGCGGTCAGAGGCTGATCCAGCCCAGCGCCAGGGCGACGATCCCCAGCACGGCGCCGGCCACCGAGACGGCCAGGATGACGAGTTCACGCGGTGAGAACGGCCGTCTGCCCTGTTCCCGGCGGGCCATCACGAACAGGACGGTGGCGGGGGCGTAGACGATGAAGGAGACGAGGACGAACTTGAGGCCGGCCGCGTAGATGAGGAACGCGGTGTAGACGGTGGCGACGACGGCGACGGCCAGTTCCCCGCGCCGGCCACGCAGGGCGATGCGCGCGGCGAACGCGGCCGCCAGGAAGAAGGGGATCAGGGTCAGCGCGCTGGTGAGGTCCAGGGCGAAGTTGAAGGCGTCGTCCGAGAACATCGTCACGACGAGGACGATCTGGCTGAGCAGGGTCGACATCACCAGCGCGGGCAGGGGTACGTCGGCGGCCGTGGAGCGCTTCAGGAAGCGCGGCATGTCGTCGTCCTTGGCGGCGACGAACAGCACTTCGGCGGCCATCAGCGTCCAGGCGAGGTAGGCGCCGAGCACGGACACGATCAGGCCGACGCTGACGAAGACCTTGCCCCAGGTGCCGACCGCGTGTTCCAGGACGCCGGCCATGGACGGCTGGCGCAGCTTGGCGATCTCGGCCATCGGCATCAGGCCGTACGACACGATCGTCACCGAGGCGAAGACCGCGAAGACGCTGAGGAAGCCGAGGACGGTGGCGCGTCCGACGTCCTCGCGGCGTCGGGCGTGCCGGGAGTAGACGCTGGCGCCCTCGACGCCCAGGAAGACGAAGACCGTGGCCAGCATCGTTCCCCTGACCTGACTGAACAGGGAGCCCGCGTAGTCGGCGCCGCCGAAGTTCTCGGCGAAGACCTGGGGTTTGAGGTAGAAGAGCGCGAGGACGACGAAGACCAGGATCGGTACGACCTTGGCGACCGTGACGATCCGGTTGATCGTCGCGGCCTCCTTGACGCCGCGGCTGATGAGCGCGAAGAACAGCCACAGGCCCACCGAGGAGAGCACCACCGCGAGCACGGTGTCGCCGTCGCCGAGCGCGGGTGCGATCGCGCCGATCGTCGACATGATGAGCACCCAGTACGTCACGTTGCCGACGCAGGCGCTGGCCCAGTAGCCGAACGCCGCGAAGAAGCCGAGGTATTCGCCGAAACCGGCCTTGGCGTAGGCGTACACACCGGCGTCGAGGTCGGGTCTGCGCACCGCGAGGGTCTGGAAGACGAAGGCCAGCATCAGCATGCCGGTGCCGGCGACGGCCCAGGCGATGAGCGCGCCTGCCACGCCCGTCTCCTCGGCGAACCGGCGCGGCAGGGAGAAGACGCCCGCTCCGACCATCGAGCCGACCACCATGGTGGTGAGCGTCGGCAGGGAGAGCTTGGCTGCCTCGGGCGCCCGGGTTTCCTTCTCGACCTGCGTCACCCGGCGACATTAACAACGTTTTGTACCGATTTCCTGGCGAGATTGCCCCGAATGCCTGATCGGGAAATCAGTCCTATGGTGCTTGTTATGGAGCACGACCTGAGTCCCTCAACCCTGTCCGAGCTCCGGCGCCCGCGGCCCTATCCGGCCGTGTCCGTACTGACGCCGACGCACCGCCGAGAGCCCGAAAACGCCCAGGATCCGGTCCGGCTGCGCAATGTGGTGGCCGAGGCCAAGAAGCAACTGGAGTCCGATCCCGCGGTCACCCGCGAGCGGCGCTCCGACGTCGTCCGTCAGCTCGACCAGGCGCTCGCGGAGGTGGATCTGGCGCATGCCGAGGACGGTCTGGTGATCTTCGCCGCTCCGGGTGAGCACCAGGTGTGGTCGCTCGCCCGCAGTGTGCCGGAGCGCGTGGTGCTCTCCGACACCTTCCTGACCCGCAATCTCGTCTCCGCGCAGGCCTCCGAGCGGCCGTTCTGGGTGCTCTCGGTCTCCCCGGACCGCGTCACCCTGTGGAGCGGCGGCATCGACCGGGTCGTCGAGGACCACTCCGGCGGCTTCCCGCTGACGAGGACCCTCGACAACTTCGACGCCGAACGGCAGGAACGCATCGGCGACATGCCGAGCACCTTCCGCGACGAGGGCACCCGGCACTTCCTGCGGGACGCCGACGCCGCGATGGGCATGGTGCTGCGCGAACAGCCGCGGCCGCTGTACATCACCGGTGAGCAGGCGGCGCTGTCCCTCCTCGACGAGGTCGGCGGCGTCACCAAGGAGGCCGTGCACGTACCGCACGGCGGCCTGTCGCACGGCACACCGGAAGCGGTGTGGCATGCGGTACGTCCCATGGTCGCGGCCGAGGCCCGCAGAAGCACCGACACCGTCGCCCGGGAGCTCGAATCGGCCCGGGGCCGCAAGGCCTTCGCGGCCGGTGTCGACGAGGTCTGGCAGAGCGCCCGCGAGGGCCGGGTCCGGCTGCTCGCGGTCGAGGAGAACTACCGCGTCACGGTGCGCGACGTCCTCGACGGCCATCTGATCCCGGCCGAGAGCGGCGACCTCGACTCCCGCGAGGACATCGTGGACGAGATCGTCGAGCAGTGCCTGGAGACGGGCGCGGACGTCCACTTCGTACCGGACGGCACGCTCGGCGACGCGAGCGGGATCGCCGGCGTGCTGAGGTACTGAACCGGGCCGCGGCGGCCCCGAGCGGTCGCCGCGGTCCGATCACCTGCCGAGGTCAGCCGCTGACGCTCGCCGTGCCCGTCTCCAGGTGCCCGGTGAAGCGGCGGGACCAGGTGGTGTCGGAGTCGACGGTGACGGTGACGTCGTACCAACCGCTCTGGTACGTCACCGCGTTGAAGAAGTCCTCCGTCGAACCGCCCGCGGCGACGGTGTACGTCCACGGTCCGTCGCCGCGGTAGTGGTTGGAGGTGATGGTGAACTTCGCCGACGCCGAGCCCGAGTTGGTCATTGTCAAGTAGATCGCGAGCTTGCCCGTCCCCGGCTCGACGGCGTAACGGGTGCTCACCTCCACCGACTTGCCCGCCTTGGTGGCGTCGCCCTGGAAGCGGCGCAGGAAGCGGTTGGGGCCGACCATGGTGAGGTCGTACTTGCCGTCGCCGTACCCGGAGCCGATGTTGAAGTAGTCGGAGGCGGTGTCGCCCGGGTCGACCGTGTACTGCCACGGCGTGGTGTCGCGGTAGGCGTTCGGGTGGATGGAGAAGTGCGCGGCGCGCTGGGCGGCACCGCCCTGGTTGGCCATGGCGAACCAGGCGAGGATCTTGCCGGAGGTGCCGAACTCCAGCCGGTCCAGATAGCCGTTGGGCTGGTACGGCAGCGAGCGCGCCGGCCGGGTGCCTGGCTCCTGGGCGGGCAGGGCGTTGTTCGTGGGGACCGGGTTGGGCAGCGGCCCGCAGGTGGCGTAACCGATGACGCTCGTCGCGGGCAGCGACACCGCGCCGTAGACGGGGTTGGCGAAGTCGAAGACGCCGGTGAGGTCGCCGCTGACCTTGCGGCGCCAGGTGCTGATGTTGGGGCAGTTGGCGGGGGTGCCGAGCGCCGCGGTCCACGTCTCCAGGAAGCGCAGGACCGAGGTGTGCTCGAAGACCTCCGAGGAGACCCAACCGCCGCGCGTCCAGGGCGAGATGACGATCATCGGCACGCGGAAGCCGAAGCCGTACGGGACTCCGTTCAGGAACTCCCCCGCTGTGCCGGCGGGCGGGGCCGGGGGCGGGACGTGGTCGAAGTAGCCGTCGTTCTCGTCGTAGTTGAGGAACAGGACGGTGGAGTCGAAGACGTCCGGGTCGGCGGCCAGGGCCTGGTAGACGAGACTGACGAAGTGGGCGCCGTCGCCGGGCGGGGCGTAGGGGTGCTCGGAGAAGGCCTGGTTGGGGACGATCCAGGAGACCTGCGGGAGGGTCCCGGCCAGGACGTCGGCCTTGATGGCGGCGGCGATGTCGTCGGGGGTCGAACCGGTCGCCTTGGGGACGGAGGACATGCCGCGGTCGTAGAGCGGGTTGCCCGGCTTGGCACTGGCGAAGTTCTTGAAGTACGCGCAGCCGTTGTCGCCGTAGTTGTCGGCCGCGTTCTGGTAGACCTTCCAGCTCACTCCGGCGTTCTGCAGCGCCTCGGCGTAGTTCTGCCAGGTCAGGCCGGACTCGTCGCCGCCGTCGTAGCTGCTGGAGTCGACCTTGCCGCTCCACAGGTAGGTGCGGTTGGGGCCGGTCGCGCTGAGCGTGGAGCAGAAGTAGGCGTCGCAGATCGTGTAGTTGTCGGCGAGCGCGTAGTGGAAGGGGATGTCGGAGCGGTCCAGGTAGCCGAGGGAGCGCACATTGCCCACGCCGGAGACCCAGTTGTCGAGGCGGCCCTTGTTCCACGCGGAGTGCTGCGAGGACCAGGAGTGCGGCAGGTCGCCGTTGCACTGGGCGAGTGTCTCGCCGTCCTTGCCGCCCGCGGCCGGGGTGGCGCTGAGCTTCCACGGGTACTGCCGGCCCGAACCGTTCGGCTGGTTGAACACCGGGTACCCGCCGCCGAGGGTGATGCCGCTGCGGTCGTCGAAGCCCCGGACGCCCTTGAGGCGCCCGAAGTAGTGGTCGAAGCTGCGGTTCTCCTGCATGAGGATCACCACGTGCTTCACGTCGGAGATCGTGCCGGTCGCCGCGCTCTGGGCAGCGGCCGCCGTACGAGTACCGGCGCCCACTGCCATGCCCGCCGCCACGGTGGCGCCGAGCCCCACGAAGCCTCTTCGGCTGATCGGTGTCATTCGCCCCGTCCTCGTCACAGGAGTGCCCCAGCGGCACACCGCGCGCAAGGCTGCACGGGGTGATCGTCAAGGTCCATACCCGCGGGACGACCCCGAGGTGAACAAAAGTCAAAGCCGGTTCCGGCGGGGCGCGTTGCGCTCAGACGTTGCCGAACAGGGCGCTCAGGCCGCGGTCGACGGCGTCGCCCAGCTCCTCCTCGCCCGCCGCCACGACCGCGAAGGTGCGCAGCAGGAAGCGGCGGAGGGTGGCCGTGTCGAACTGGAGCAGGGCCAGGCCGTAGGGCGAGTGGAACTCCAGGACCGTACGGGCCCGGCCGCACGGCCATATGTGCACGTCCCCGCCGCCGGCCGGACCGCGCAGGCCCTCCTGGAGCAGGGCGCGGCCGAAGGTCCAGGTGACGCCCGTGCCGTCGAGGGAGACGTCGGGCGGGAAGTCGATGTGCACGGCCAGCGGGTCCGCGGCGGTGTAGCGCAGGGTGGCCGGGACGGGCAGCTCCTGCTCGTCGGCGGTGATCAGGCGGCCCCGCGCGGGCTGCTCGAGCGTGATGTCCATGGTCGTTCTCCCCGTTCGGTCGGACGTCGGCGCGATTGCCGATGCTGTTACGACCCCGCAGACCCCGTTCGCATTACGCGGAAGCGCTTTCAAGTTTGTGTGACCTGCGTCACCCGCGAATGGGGCATTTGTCATTTAGAGTTACGAACTTGTTCGAACCCACCGCAGGGGACGGGAGAGTTCCTGCCATGACCGACGGTCCCGCCGCCGCGTCCGCGATCGCCTCGTACACGCGTGTCTACGAGGCGGAGCAGCCGCGCCTGGTCGCCTACGCCCGCTCGCTCACCGGCGATCCCTGGGTCGCCGAGGACCTGGTCGCCGAGGCGCACTTCCGGGTCTGGCGGCGGCTGTCCGCCGGGCACGAGGTCGACAACGTCGCCGCCTATCTGACGACGACCGTGCGTCACCTGGCGGCCACGGTGGGCGGTACGGCGCGCGAGACGCCACAGGATCCGTGGGCGACCGAGCGGCTCGGGGTGAGCGTCGCGGAGGGCGATCCCGCCGAGCGAATCTCCTCCGTCGACCTTCTGGTGCGGGTGCTGGGGCAACTGCCGCGGCGGTGGGTCACGGCGCTGTGGCTCGCGGAGGCGGAGGGGCGGCCGCTGGACGACATCGGGCGCAGCATCGGCACGAAGCGGGGAGCGACGGCGGTACTGCTGCACCGGGCGCGGGAGGGGATGCGGCAGGCTTTCCTGCGCGCGCATCCGGGACTGCCCGACGACCCCGCCTGCCAGGAGCACTGGGACCGGATACCCGCCTACGTGCGCGAAGCCGCGACACCCCGGCAGTCGGCGCAACTCCTCACCCACCTCGACGACTGCCCCGACTGCCGCGCCCGCCTCGCCGCGCTGATGCGCGCCAACGACCGCCTGCCGGCACTGGCGGGACCGGCGCTGCTGGTCTTCGTCGTGGGCGGGGCGGGCAGGTTCCTGATACCGCCGGCGGCGGGCGCTGCCGGTGCGGCGTCGGGCGGCGGGCACGGGGGTGGCGGGCTCTGGCATGCGGTACGTCATGTCGTGACCGGCGGCTCCAAGGTGCCGGCAGCGGCGATGACGGCGATCGGAGCGACGGTGGCGGGGGCCGCGGTCGCGGCCGGAATCGTACTGATGGCGGGCGGTTCGTCGTCGGCGCCGCAGGAGCGGGCGGCGACGGTGGAGAGTTCGGTGGCGCCTACGCCGGCGGCCAGTCCGGGGGGTGCGACGCCGTCGTCGGGGGCGAGGGATGGGAAGCAGGGGCAGCCGGAGGGGCGCACGTCGAGCGAGGGCGGGGGTGCTGTGCAGGCGGCTCCAAGCGACGGGGGCGCGGCCGAGCCGACGCCTTCCGACGACACGGGTGCGGCCGCGGCTTCGCAGGAACCGGAGTCCCAGGGCACGGAGTCGGAGGGCACGGAGTCGGAGGGCACGGAGTCGCAGTCTTCGACCGCCGCAGCCGAGACCCAGGCAGCGACGCCGGCGGCCACCACGGCCGAGCCCTCACCGGTGCCGACGACGACGGAGGCGCCGGCCACGTCCGTCACGCCGACGCTCGTATCGCCCACCCCGATGTCGCCGACTCCGACGCCGGTGACACCGACGCCCGTTGCCCCCACTCCTACGCCGACGGTTTCCCCAACCCCCGTCACACCCACGCCAGTTCAGCCGACGCCCACACCCGTGGAACCCACCACCCCCACCGACCCCGCCTGCCAGCGCTGGATCGGGCCGGTCTTCGTATGCCAACTGCCCTAGAACAGACGCCCGTCGAACACACTGCTGAACCGGTGCTCATTCTCGGCTACGATGCGTCAAGTCACGTACAACACCTACGACTTGACCCACCAGGTCGCGTAGGCGTCGCGCGCAGCCGAACCACTCCGTGAAGACGCTGGCATATGCCAGAAGCACCACCGTATCGTGTGTTGCCAAATCCCTTACAGGGCGTCGCGGGCTGTGCAACAGTCGTAACGGTCCCTCCGTCCGCCTTGGTCGACCGTCCCCGCATCGGAGTGCGTCATGCCGTCCCACCTCTCTGCGGATCACCCAGCCGCCCAGCCGCCAGGGCGCGGCTCGGTCGACGCGCTGATATCGCAGACGCGGCGGCTCAAGGGCGACGTGGACGCCGTACGGCGGGACGCGCACGGTGACGGTACGGACCCGCAGGAGCGCTGGCAGCGCGCGCTGTGCGACCTCGCGCTGCATCAACTCAACGACCTGGACGCCCACTTGGCGCAGCTGCGGGACGGTCCGCCGCCCGCGCCGGAAACCGTCGAGGCGGCACCGGTCGTTCAGAACGCCCTCCCCACGCCCCGGCGCGGCTCACTGCTCAGCAGGGTCGGCAGCGCGGAGTGGAACCTCCTTACCGACGAGGCGAGTTGGTCCGGCGAGCTCTACCAGATACTCGGCCGCGCCCCCGCCGCTCCCCCGCTCACCCTCGACGAACTCCCCTCCCTGGTACTGGACGAGGACCGGACGAAGCTGACGACGATGGTCACGGACTGCCTCGTCGACGCCAAGCCCATCGACGGCGAGTTCCGCATCGTGCGCCCGGACGGCGAGGTGCGGACCGTGCACATGATGGGCGAGCCCGTGCTCGACGCCGACGGCAGCACCGCCTCGATGTGGGCCGTACTGCGGGACGTCAGCGAACTGCGCCGCAGCCAGAGGGCGGTGAGCGAGACCCGTGACTCGCTGCAGCGCCACCAGCACCGCGCGCAGACCGAGCACCGGCTCGCGGTCGAGCTGCAGGAGGCCGTGCTGCCGCCGTGGCGTGGCTCCCTGCGGCTCCCGCACCAGGGCCCCGAGACCCTGGACCTCGCGGCCCACTATCTTCCGTCGTCGACGAGCGCGCTGATCGGCGGCGACTGGTATGACGCCCTCGAACTCTCCGACGGACAGACCCTGTTGAGCGTCGGCGACCTGACCGGACACGGCGTCGCCGTCACCTCCGGCATGGCGATGCTGCTCGGCGCCCTGCGCGGCATGGCGATGGCCGGCACCCGGCCCGGTCAACTGCTGTCGCTGCTCAACCAGTTACTCGACGCAACCGTGCAACCGGCCCTCGGCAGCGCCGTCTGCTGCCGCTACCGGCCCGAGACCCGCACCCTGACCTGGGCGCAGGCCGGACACCCCGCCCCGCTGCTGTTCCGCGACGGGACGGGGCGCAGGCTGCACGCACCGGACGGCGTCCTGCTGGGCGCGACCTCGGGCGCCACCTACGAGGAGGTCCACGAGACCCTCGAGGTGGGCGACCTGCTCCTGCTGCACACGGACGGGCTGGTGCCCAGGCGTGGCCGCACGGAAGCGGCGAACCGGCTCCTCGACCTGGCCCCGCGCTTCGGCGTGGCACGGACCGCACAGGACTGCGTGCGGACGGTCGTGGAGGAGTTCGGCGAGGCCGAGCGCGAGGACGACGCCTGCGTGCTCGTCGCCAGGGTGGTGTGAGCGAGCAACCCCGGGTGAAATCACCCCGGATGCCGCGGGTGAAGTAACCCTGGTTTCAGCGACAGCTCCACAGGCCCCCTATGCCCGTGCGCTGTTGCCGCCCCTCGACGCCGGCCTGGGCAGTGCCAGTTCGATCTCCTCCCGCAGCTCGTGGATCTTCGGGTAGCTGGAGTACTCCGCGGTGAGCCGGTACATCTGGCGCAGCCGGTCCCAGGTGCGGTGGGAGGAGTTGGATCCCATCGACATCAGGGCCAGGCGTGCGTAACGGTCCGCCTGTTCGGGGTCGTCGGCGATGAAGCAGGCGGAGGCCATGGACAGGAAGTCGAAGATCTTCGACCGCTGGCGTCCGTCGACCCGCAGGGCCAGGGCCTTCTCCGCGTAGTGCTGGGCGTGCACGGCCGCACCGGGCTCGTGCTCGGCCAGCGTGCGGTAGGCCAGGGCCTGCATGCCGTACAGATCCTCCTCCTTGAACATCTGCATCCAGCTCGGCGGCGGTACATCACCCCGGTCGGAGACGAAGAGGTCCTCCGCCTGGCCGAGGGTGCGGCGCATCGCCTGCCCCTTGCCCATGGAGGCCTGTGCCCAGGCCTCGATGGTGTAGAGCATGGCGCGGGTGCGCGGCAGCACCTCTTCGCCGGAGCCGGACTGGGCGAGCTTCATCAGGTCGAGTGCGTCGTCGGGCCGGCCGAGGTGCACCATCTGGCGGGCCGCCCGGGAGAGCGCCTCCCCCGCACGTGGCCGGTCACCGCCTTCTCTGGCCGCGTGGGCGGCGATGACGAAGTACTTCTGGGCCGTGGGTTCGAGGCCGACGTCGTGCGACATCCAGCCCGCGAGTACGGCGAGGTTGGCGGCGACGCCCCAAAGGCGCCGCTGCAGATGGTCGGGGTGTCGGTAGGCGAGCATGCCGCCCACTTCGTTGAGCTGGCCTACGACCGCCTTGCGCTGCAGCCCGCCGCCGCGGGCCGCGTCCCAGGCCCGGAACACCTCCACCGAGCGCTCCAGTTCCTCGATCTCCTGCGACCCGATGGGGGCGGCCTCGTAGCGGTCGAACCCAGCGGGGTCGGCGTGCAGGGGGTCTTCGAACTGGGGGGCGTCGGCGGAGAGAGTCGGGTCGGTGTGCAGCCAGTCGTACATGGCGCTGCTGAGTGCGGATCCCGCGGCGAGCGCGGCACCCGCGCCCACCAAGCCGCGTCGGTTGAGCATGAGGTCCATTCCCGTGAATTCGGTGAGGACCGCAGCCGTCCGCTCGGGCGCCCACGGCACACCGTCGGGATGTTCCACACTCCCGGCGGCGTCCTGCCGTTTTCCCGTACGCCCGTGCCGGACCAGACCGAGGTCCTCGATGGTCACGACACGGCCGAGACGCTCGGTGAACAGAGCCGCCAGCACCCGCGGCACCGGATCGCGGGGGATCTCCCCCATGTCGATCCACCGCCGCACCCGGGAGGTGTCGGTCGAGAGCTGGGGGTGGCCCATGGCCGCCGCCTGCCGGTTGACCAGCCTCGCGAGTTCACCCTTGGACCAGCCGGCCATGCCGAACAGGTCCGAAAGGCGGGTGTTGGGTTGTCCGCTCACGTCAAGCCCCCAGGTTCTCGGCTGAGTTGACAGTAGCCCCGGCAGAGTTGCCGCGGGACTATTCGCCAGGCTTCGCCAGGGTGCGCCACATGGTGTGCCACTGGTCATCGGGTGTCAGGTAGGAACGCGCCACCCCGACCCGGTTGCCGAGGGACATTCCCCAGGGTGCTCCCGAGGGGCCGGGCCGGGTAGCGCATCGACGTCGCAGGCACACGAAGGGATCTGTTTCGCCCATGTACGCAGCATCGTCCTCCGTGTCCGCCCCGCCCCGGTCGCTGCACCCCCGCCCGGGCGGCAGCGGCCCCTATCTCGACCCCGCGCGTCCCGCGGCCGCTCCCGTGCTCGGTGCGGGCAGGACGCGGCGCGTCCCGGGGCTCGGCACCCAACCGCTCAGCGGGAGACTCGACTTGTCCGGCCCCCAGGGCGCCCAGCTGCGTACGGCCATCGCGTCGGTGCACCGGATCTGCCCGGAGTTCGCTCCGGTCCAGGTGCTGCGCCGCAGCGGACGGTCCGTGCTCCTGGTCGGAACGACCGGGCGCAGTACGGCCGTCGCCAAGTGTTTACTCGACCACTCCCCGGTGTGGTCCGAGCGGATCCGCCATGAAATAGCGGCCTACCGCTCGTTCGTCCGGCACCGCCCTCCGGTGCGCGTGCCGAGGCTGATCGCGGCGGACCCGGACAACTGCACCCTGGTCATCGAGCGGATGCCGGGACGGGTGGCGGCACTCCAGCGGCACCCGGCCGAGGCCCCGCCGCGCGCCGACATCAGGGCGGCGCTGGGCGCGGTCTGCCGGCTGAACGCCTGGCGGCCGCCGGCGGGCACGTTCGACGCCCCGCTGGACTACGCGGCCCGGATCTCCCGGTACCACGAACTGGGCCTGCTCACCGACCGGGACATGGGCGACCTGCAGAAGCTGCTGCACGGCATCGCGGCGACCTCGGGCCGGCACGGCATGGGCCAGTTCTGCCACGGCGACGCACTGCTCTCGAACATCCTGTTGTCCCCGGCCGGTCCAGTGCTGGTGGACTGGGAGCACGCGGGCTGGTACCTGCCGGGCTACGACCTGGCGACGCTGTGGTCGGTCCTCGGCGACGCCCCGGTGGCCCGGCGTCAGATCAGCCAGATCGCGCAGTCGGCGGGCCCGGCCTCCCGGGACGCGTTCCTGGTGAACCTGATGCTCGTCCTGACGCGTGAGATCCGTACCTACGAGACGGCCGTGCAGCGTTCGATGCACGACTCGGCCCCGGCGGCACCGGGAGTGGCCCACCAGGGTGCTGCGCCGTCCGGCGAGGAACAGCGGCTGCTGCTGCGGCGGCTGCACGACGACTGCCAGCTGGCCCGCCGGGCCGTACGCGCGGCGGTCGGCACTCGCTGAGGGGACGAAGGTCCGCGGTGCGCCAGAACGGCGGCGCACCGCGGACCTTCGTATGTACGGGCCATTGGTGTACGCCACTGACGCCCCGCAGGCCCGAAAGCCTCCGCCACGAAACTCCTCCATCCTCGTGTTGACATGGGAAATCGCCTGCCTCTGGGCATGATTGACGGATCGTCGGCCAGCCGGTACCACTGACCCACCGCACGGCCCTGCACGCCCCGCCACGCTCGCCCGTCCCTGGAGGCTGCATTGCGAGGATCCCCCACCCACCCCACCTCCGTCCCCGGCCACAGACGCGCCCGTCGCGCCGCCGGCGCCCTCGCCTCGGCGGCCCTGGTGCTTCCGCTGCTCGGCGCGGCCCCCGCCGCGAGCACCGCCGGGTCGTCCGCGAGCTCGCTGCAGCGGGCGTTCGCCGCCGCGGCCGCCGAGTACCACGTACCGCAGAGCGTCCTCCTCGGCGTCTCCTATCTGCAGTCCCGCTGGGACGGTCACGCGGGCGCGCCGAGCGTCACCGGCGGCTACGGCCCCATGCACCTCACCGACGCCCGCACCGCGCTCGCCACCGCCTCGCACCACAGCGAGGGCACGGAGGACGCCCGCGGGGACGGCGCCCGCGCCGCCCTGCACCCCGACACGAAGGTGCCGGCGAACTCCCAGCTCCCGGCCCGCCTCAAGACCTTGCCGAAGGCGGCCGAGCTGACCGGGATTCCGGCTCAGCAGCTGCGTACCGACGAAGCCGCCAACGTGGCGGGCGGTGCGGCCCTCCTCGCCGCCGCGCAGAAGGAGCTGGGCGAGCCGCTGAGCGACGACCCGGCGGACTGGTACGGAGCGGTGGCGCGCTTCTCGGGTGCGGACGACACGGCGACGGCGGCGGTGTATGCCAACGATGTCTACGACGTCCTGCGCACCGGCGAGGAACGCACCACCGACGCCGGCCAGCAGGTCGCGCTGGCCGCGCAGCCCGGTCTGGCGCCGGACACCGCGCAGCTCGCGAGGACCGGCCTGCGCACGGTGTCCGCGGACGGCACGGAGTGCCCGAAGTCGGTGTCCTGCGAGTGGATCCCAGCGCCGTACGAGGAGTTCGGGGACAACGACTACGGCAACCACGACCTGGGCGACCGGCCTGCGTCGCAGAGCATCAAGTACATCGTCATCCATGACACGGAGGGCGCCTGGGACGGCGTACTGAACCTGATCCAGGACCCGACCTATGTGTCGTGGAACTACACCCTGCGCTCCACGGACGGTCTGATCGCCCAGCATGTGAAGGCCAAGGACGTGGCCTGGCACGCGGGGAACTGGTACGTCAACGCCAAGTCGATCGGCCTGGAGCACGAGGGCTTCCTCGCGGCGCCGGACGCCTGGTACACGGAGGCGATGTACCGGTCCTCGGCGCGGCTGGTGCGATACCTGGCCGCGAAGTACCGCATCCCCCTGGACCGGCAGCACATCCTGGGCCACGACAACGTGCCCGGTCCGACGACGTCGACCATCCCCGGCATGCACACCGACCCCGGCCCCTACTGGGACTGGCGGCACTACTTCGAGCTGCTGGGCCACCCCTTCAAGCGCACCGCCGGCAAGAAGGGCGGGCTGGTGACGATCCTGCCGGACTACGCGACCAACCAGCCGGCCTACACGGGCTGCGTCACCGCAGGTCAGCCATGCGCGTCCCATGGTTCGAGCGAGGTGCGGCTGTACTCCGACCACGACGAGAACTCGGCCCTGATCAAGGACGTCGGCCTGCACAAGGGCGCCGACTCGACGATCGACGTGAACGACGTGGGCTCGCGTGCCTCGACCGGGCAGCAGTACGCGGTCGCCGGGACGTACAAGGACTGGACGGCGATCTGGTACCTGGGCCAGAAGGCCTGGTTCCGCAACCCGAAGAACGACCCGACGGCGGTACCCGCCAAGGGGCTGGTCGTGACGCCCAAGGACGGTCTCGACAGCATTCCGGTGTACGGGCGCGCCTACCCGGAGGCCTCCGCGTACCCGGCGGGGGTGCCCGTGCAGGCGGTGTCGCCGCTGCCGTACACGCTCCCGGCCGGACAGCGGTACGTGGTCGGCGGCAAGGTGCCCGGCGAGTACTACTACGCGGTCACCTTCACCACCGACTCGCACAAGGTCGTCGTCGGCAAGGACCTGTACTACGAGATCCAGTTCGGACACCGTGTGGAGTTCGTGCGCGCCGCTGACGTGCGGGTGCTGCCGTCGGTGTCGTAGACCGGATCAGCCCTGCTGGAACAGCTCCGCCGGGAGCGGTTTCAGCAGGGCGTACAGGTCGTCGGTGATCGGGCGGTCCCAGGCGGCGATGGTCACCAGGACGTTGTCGCTGCGGTCGAACTGGACGCAGGAGATCCGGCTCTCGGAGAGCTTGAGGCGGCGCACGATCAGAAGGTTGTCGCCCTGCATGACCGGCATGTCCTCGACACCCACGACGGTCACCTCCTCCTCGTTCTCCAGCGCGAGCAGCAGCTGGGCGACCTCGAAGGGGATCTCGCCCTCGCCGACCTCGCGGGCCGGGGAGCCCTCGGGGAGGTTGCCGATGATCATCGCGGGGCCGCGGCCGCCGAAGAGGTCGTAGCGCAGGAAGACGCCCTGGCAGGAGCCGTCGGGCGCGGGGAGGAGGCCGGCGCCGAGGTTGCCGGGCCAGTCGCCCGGGTCCATGGCCAGGACGTCGAAGTCTGGACCGGCGGGGGTCGCGCTGCGGCGGCGGAGGAACGACATGGGGCAATGGTACGGGGCGGCGCGGTGGTCATGCGGGTGCGGGTGAGTGGGGGCTGGGCGCGCAGTTCCCCGCGCCCCTGAGGTGGGTCGGCCCTACGTCGGCTTGAGAGCGGCCGCCAGTCCTGTGCTTTCCGTGCCGACCTTTCGGTAGACCGATGACAGCAGGCGTACGACTGTCGGCTCGTCGATGCGTAGCTGCCTCGCTATCTCGCCTTCGGTGAGCCCCTCGGTGACGAGGTGGGCGGCGGTGCGTTCCCGGGCCGTCAACGTGTCCGTCTCCGTGCTGTGCAGGCGGCGTGGGCGCAGGCCTGCCGCGGCCAGTTCGTCTCGGGCCGCCTCTACCAAGCCGTCCGCGCCGCACTGCACCGCCGCGTCCAGGCCCCGGTACAGGTGTTCGGCGGCCTCCCTGGGTCGGCCCGTGCGGCGGAGTTCGGTGCCCAGGGCGATGAGGGAGCAGGCCAGCTCATAAGCCGCCGGGGAGCGTTCCAGGTGGGTTACCGACTCCTCCAGGAACTTGATGCGGGCCGAGCCCGAGGAGACCTCGGCTGCTGTGCGCAGGGCCTGGCCCACCGCTGACGGGGTGCCGAACTGGCGGGCCCGGGAGAGGGCCTCGAGGGCTGTGGTGACCGCGCGTTCGGGGGTTTCGTGGGCCTCCGCGCGGGCCAGGTGGAGCTGCCAGGGGCACCACGCGGGGTTGCGGATGCCGCGGGGGTCGAGGCGGCGGCCGGCGGCGGAGAGTTCCTCCGCGGCGTCCTTGGTGAGGCCGCGGGCCAGCAGGAGCTCTCCGTGCACGGTCTGGGCGTCGGGGAAGACGACGGCGGCCGGGAAGGGGGCGCAGAAGGAGTAGTCCTCGGCGGTCCGGGTGGCTTCGGTCAGGCGGCCCCGGGCCAGCAGGACCTCGATGAGGATGCCCACGGCGTACCAGTGGGCGGGGGTGCCGGGGCCGACGCGCTCGGCGAGCCTGAGGCCGGCCCGGACGAAGTCCTCGGCCTCCGCGAGGCGGCCGCGGCGGTAGCGGACGTAGGCGAGGAGGGTGTAGGCGAAGGAGAGGTGGGCGCCGCGCCAGCCCTGGCGTTCGAAGTCGGCGATGCCGGCCGCGAAGAGCTCCTCGGTGCGGCCGGGGCGGTCCGCGTACATGAAGGCGAGTGCGACCAGGACGGGCACCTCGAAGCCGCGGTCGGGCTCGGCCCAGCCGAGGCCGCCGGTGAGGGCGCGCTCGGCGTGGTGGAGGGCGATGTGCGCGGGCTCGCCGCGCAGCACGGCGTCCCAGGTGCGCAGGCCGATGATGTAGCGCTCGGTGAGGTCACGGCCCTTGAGGCGGTCGGCGAGCTTGGTGAGGCGGCGGGAGCGGGCGGGGTGGTCGGGTTCGTCGGCGCGGAAGGCGTCCCACATGAACTGCTCGGAGACCATGCGCAGCCGGACCCGGGCGTCCTCGGTGAGGGGGATCTCGCGGGCGAGCGTGTCGGAGGCCTCGGCGAGGCGGTCGCTGTGGGCGAGGACCTGGGAGAGCCGGTAGACGATGTGCTGGCGCAGACCGGGATCGGCGATGGGCTCCTCGAGGGCGGCGCGGAGGTGGTTGACGGTGGTCGCCGGTTCGGTGAGCAGGGAGGCCGAGCCGAGCTCGTAGAGGACGGCGGCGCGGTCCTCGAAGGGCGGGGGTTCGCGCAGGGCGCGGGCGAGGTAGCTGCGGGCGGCGTCGGGGGCGCCGGCCCGGAGGGTCTCCTCGGCGGCGGCGCGCAGTTGCTGCACGACCCAGTTGTCGCCGTCGGGGTGGGTCTCCAGGAGGTGGCGGGCGGCTGCGGAGGGGCCCTGGCCGTCGTTGATCACGCACCAGGCGGCCTGGCCGTGCAGGGCGACCCGGGTGGCGGGCGGGATGGCCCGGTAGACGGCGGTGGCGATCAACGGGTGGACGAACTCCAGGGTGTCGGCCCCGGTGAGGATGCGGGCGCCGCGCAGGGCGTCGGCCGCGTCGGCGGCCTCCTCGTGGCCGAGGCCGGCGACCGCGGCGGCGAGCAGGGGGTGGATCTCGGTGCCGAGGACGGCGCAGGCCCAGGCGAAGCGGACGGTGGAGGCGCCGAGGCGTTCGAGGCGGGCGATGAGGCCGCTGCCCTTGACGGCGGCGGCCAGGTCGCGCAGCAGATGGGCTCCGGCCTCGGTCGGGGTGACCCCGCGGTCGCGCACCTTGGCGATCAACTCGACGGTCTCGAAGGGGCTTCCGGCGGTGACGGCCCAGCACTCCCGGCAGAACGCGTCGTCGGCCTGCGCACCGAGCGCCTCGCGGACGAGCCGGGCGACGGCGGCGGCGCTGAGCGGCTCCAGGTCGAGGGGACGTCCGCCCGCCCGGCCGGGCAGTCCCCTGAACGACTCGGCGTGGTCCGGGAGTTCGTCGGGCCGGTAGGCGACCACGACCAGCAGCGGGAGCTGTTCGGCGCGCGGCGCGAACGCGGCCAGCCAGCCCAGGGATTCGGGGTCGGCCCAGTGGGCGTCGTCCAGCACCAGCACCATCGGGGCGCGCAGCGCGGCGAGATGGGTGAGCACCCAGTCCAGGCCGTCGCGCAGGCCCTGTTGGTCGGGCGGGGCGCCGTCGGTGGGCGCGCACAGGCCGAGGGCGGGGCCGACGATGTCGTACCAACTGCCCAGCGAGGCACGGAGATCCGTCTCCGCGGCGCCGGCGAACTGGGGTTGCAGCAGCTGGCGGGCGACGTGGAAGGCGACGCGCTGCTCCTGGTCGCCGCCGCGGGCGGAGAGTACGGTGCAGCCCCTGGTCGCGGCGCGGCGACGGACCTCGGCGAGGAGGGTGGTCTTGCCGATGCCGGCGCGTCCGGCGAAGGCGAGCAGGGCGCCGCGAGGGCGGTCGGACGGCTCGGCCCCGTCCATGCGCAGGCCGGTGAGCTCCCCCAACGCCTCGTCGACGGCGGCGAGTTCGCTCTCGCGCTCGAAGAGGATCCTTCTGCTCCGAACGATGCGCTGCACCATGGTGTACCCCCTGCCACGGTGGTAGACCCGCGCGGGGAGCGAGCGCACACCGTGACCTACAAGCACCTCAGCGTACGCCTCGACGAGGTCACGCGACCCGGTTCGCCCATTACTGACCGGACCTGATTTCAGCCGGTGTTGCGGCGCCGACTCTGACCGCCCCAGCCGTGGGATACGTCGGCCTCGAAGCAGTTCCTCACTCCTCCGCCGGCGTCGGCGGGACCACCGCCACCGGGCTCGCCGCGTGCAGCAGTACCGCCTGGGTGACCGAGCCCATCATGCGGGCCGGTGCGAGCAGCCGGCGGCGGTGGCGGCCGACCACGACCAGTTCGGCGTCCTTGGAGGCGGCGACCAGCGAGCCCGCCGCGTCGCCCGGGATGGCGTGGGCGTCGGCGCGGACGTCGGGGTGGTTCTTGCGGTGCGGGGCGAGGAACCCCTCGGCGAGGGTCCACGTCTCGTTCTCGACGGCGTCCTGGTCGATCATCAGCGGCACGAATTCGCCGGGCGCGGCCCAGCTCTGCGGCGGCCAGGCGTAGGCGGCCACCACCTGGAGGCGGGCGCCGAGGAGCGCGGCCTCGGTGAAGGCGAAGTCGAGGGTCGCCTCGTCGGGGGCGTCCACCTGGAGGCCGACGACGACGCGCGGGCCGGGCTCGGCCGGTACGTCGCCGTGGACCTCGCGTCCGGGCCTCGGCACGATCACCACCGGGCACTCGGCGTCGCGCGCCGCGGCCATGCCGTTGGAGCCGAGGAGCAGGCTGGCGAAGCCGCCGCGGCCGCGGGAACCGAGCACCAACAGCTGGGCGGTGGAGCCCAGTTCGGGCACCATCGCGGACGGCGCGCCCTCCAGGCCGAGGTACTCCATGACCGGCCGTTCGGCCACGTCCGCCACATGGGCCCGTACCTGTTCGAGGACCGAGTCCTCGTCCGGGTCCGGCGGCCCGGCGACGAGGACGTCGGGCTGTGCCCAGTGGGCGTACTGCCGCACGTGTACCACCCGGAGCGCCGTCCCGCGTCTGCGGGCGGCGTCCAGGGCCCAGTCCAGTGCGCGCAGGCTGTCGTCCGAACCGTCGACGGCTGCGATGACCGGCAGGTTGCTCATGAGTTCCTCACCTCCGGAGTACGGCCTTGCCCCCGGGGCCAGCCTCGCTCAGGCTCCGGCCCCGGAAGGGCGCTCAAGGTCGCGTGTCCGGAAAAAGGGGAGGAACACCCCCGGATCGGCCCGACGGCTCAGGTCAGATCGAACTCCCCTTCCCGCGCCCCCGACACGAACGCGCCCCATTCCGCGGGCGTGAAGATCAGAGAAGGGCTTTCCGGGCGGCCGCTGTTGCGCATCGCGATGAATCCCTCGACAAAGGCGATCTGGACATCCCCCAGGCCACGGCTGCTCGAGTGCCAGTCGGCGGTGCTGAGGTCCAGCTCGGGCTTGTCCCAGCCCGCAAGCGGGTGCTGCTGGATGGTGCTCTCGGCCACGTCCGTGCTCCTCCCGATTCGTCGTCCGCGGCCAGCCTAGCGATCGGTTTCTGTTGCCAACAGGCCACGTGAGGGGGACCTTTCCGGAGACCTTCACGAGTCCGGTGGTTCGCTGCCCACGAGCCACATCGAGAAGAACTGCGAGCCGCCGCCGTAGGCGTGTCCGAGGACCCGTCGCGCCCCTTCCACCTGGTGTTCTCCGGCCTGCCCGCGCGCCTGGAGCGCCGCCTCGGCGAACCTGATCATGCCGGAGGCGCCGATCGGATTGGTCGACAGGACCC
The DNA here is from genome assembly GCF_040643775.1 of Streptomyces sp. NPDC047081. NCBI lineage: Bacteria > Bacillati > Actinomycetota > Actinomycetes > Kitasatosporales > Streptomycetaceae > Streptomyces > Streptomyces sp. NPDC047081. Next base: position 107,888 of record NZ_JBEYUY010000017.1, read on the forward strand.
CGCCGGACATGTTGACCGGGAGATCACCGTCCAGTTCGGTGACCCCGGACTCGGTGAGCTTCCAGCCCTCGCCCTCGTCGGCGAACCCGAGGTTCTCCAGCCACATCGGCTCGTACCAGGAGAACGGCACGTACATCTCGACCGCGTCGATGTCCCGGCGCGGATCGGCGATGCCCGCCTGCCGGTACACGTCGGCGGCGCAGTCCTTGCCGGCCTGCGGCGACACGGCGTCCTTGCCGGCGAACAGGGTCGGCTCGCTGCGCATGGCCCCGCCCAGCATCCAGGCGGGCGGCCGCGGCGCGCGGGCGGCTCCCGCCCGGTCGGTCAGCACCATCGCGCAGGCGCCGTCGGAGGACGGGCAGGTCTCCGAGTAGCGGATCGGGTCCCACAGCATGGGCGAGGCCTGGACCTTCTCCAGGGTGATGTCGTGCTCGTGCAGATGCGCGTACGGGTTCTTCAGCGCGTTGCGCCGGTCCTTGTACGCCACGAGCGAGCCGACCGTGTCCGGCGCGCCGCTGCGTCGCATGTACGCGCGCACGTGCGGCGCGAAGAACCCGCCGGCCCCGGCCAGCAGCGGCTGCTGGAAGGGGATCGGCAGGGACAGGCCCCACATGGCGTTGGACTCGGACTGCTTCTCGAAGGCGAGGGTCAGCACGGTGCCGTGGACGCGGGCGGCGACCAGGTTGGCGGCGACGAGGGTGGTGGAGCCGCCGACGCTGCCGGCCGTGTGCACGCGCAGCATCGGCTTGCCGACCGCGCCGAGCGCGTCCGCGAGGTACAGCTCGGGCATCATGACGCCCTCGAAGAAGTCGGGCGCCTTGCCGATGACGACGGCGTCGATGTCGGCCCACGTCAACTCGGCGTCGTCCAGCGCCCGTTGCGCGGCCTCGCGGACCAGCCCGGCGATCGAGACGTCCCGGCGCGCCGCCACGTGCTTGGTCTGGCCGATCCCTACGACGGCCACGGGCTCCTTGCTCATCGCGGATCCCCTTCGAGTACGGCGACCAGGTTCTGTTGCAGACAGGGCCCGGAGGTGGCGTGGGCGAGCGCCCGGTCGGACTCGCCCCGGTGGATCGCGGCGGCGGCCTCGCCGAGCCGGATCAGCCCGGCGGCCATCATCGGGTTGGCGGCGAGGGCCCCGCCCGAGGGGTTCACCCGCACGTCGTCGCCGAGCCGCAGCGCCTTGCGCAGCACGACCTCCTGCGAGGAGAAGGGAGCGTGCAACTCGGCGAGATCAATGGGCCGTTCGAAGGCGCCGGCCTTCTCGGCGGCGAGGCGGGCGGAGGGCGAGTCGGTCAGGTCGCGCACGCCGAGGCTGTGCGCCTCGATGCGGTGGTCGATGCCCCGGATCCAGGCGGGCCGCTCGCACAGCTGCCTCGCCCGGTCCCCGGCCGCGAGGATCACGGCGGCGGCTCCGTCGCCGATGGGCGGGCAGTCGCCGGTCCGCAGGGGCCGTACGAGATAGTCGCCCTGCGGCACCGAACCGCGCAGCTGCGCATGGGAGTTGGCGGCGGCGTCCGCGCGGCTGCGGGCGCCGACTGCGGCCAGCGCGGGCTCGTCGGTGTCGCCGGCGTCGATGAGGGCCTGTGCCTGGAGGGCGGCCAGGGCGACGGAGTCGGGCCACAGGGGGGCGACGTAGTACGGGTCGAGCTGGCGGGTCAGGACGTCGCGTACGGAGCCGGGCGAGGACTTGCCGTAGGAGTAGACGAGGGCGGTCTCCGCCTCGCCGGTGAGGAGTTTCGTCCAGGCCTCGTACAGGGCCCAGGCGCCGTCCATCTCGACGTGCGACTCGGAGATCGGCGGCCAGGCGCCGACGCCGTCGAGGGCGAGGGTGAAGGAGAAGGCGCGGCCGGCGAGATAGTCGCTGGAGCCGGAGCAGGTGAATCCGATGTCGGCGGTCTTGAGGCCGGTCTGTCCGAGGACGTCGTGCAGGACCGGCATCAGCATCTCGACCTCGGAGAGGTCGTCGGTGGTGCGCCGGTGGTCGGTCTGGGCGAAGGCGACCAGTGCTATGTCACATATCACAGCAGCTCCTTGTAGGTGTCGTACTCCGCGTCCGGCTCCCCGGTCGGCCGGTAGTGGTCCGGATAGCGCGCGTCGTCCGACCACACGGCCTCGACCCGCAGCCCCATCCGCACCTGGTCGTACGGGATGCCGCCGATCCGGCCGTGCAGCGCGAGGTCGGCGCCGTCGAGGGCGATGTGGGCGTAGACGTACGGCACTTCGATGTCGAGGTTCTTCGCCTTGATGTTGACGATGCAGAAGGTGGTGACCGTGCCGCGCGGCCCTACCTCGACCTGCTCCGCGGTGGCGACGCCGCAGGTGGGGCAGGCGCCCCTGGGCGGCACGTACACCTTCCGGCAGGAGGGGCAGCGCTCACCGACGGTCCGGCGGTCGGCGAGGGCGTGGATGTAGGCGGACTGGGCGCGGCCCGGTGAGTAGGTGTAGTCGAGCCGGGCGGGCGCCACGATCCCGGTGATCGCGTCGGCGAACTCGCCGCTGTGGCCCGCCGGTTGGACCGCTTCGCCGTCGTACGGCTCGAAGCAGGCGATGTCCGTGATGGCCCCCGCGCGCTCCTCGGCCCACCGGATCCGCACCCGCATGCCGGTGCGCACGGTGTCGGGGCCGCGAGCGTCGAGGGCGTGCAGGAGCGCGGTGTCGGCGCCGTCGAGGCGGACCAGGACCCAGGCGAAGGGGGTGCCGAGGGGCTGGCCGCGCCGGGGTTCGTGGTTCCAGGCCCAGGTGGTGACCGTGCCGGTGGGGGCGACCTCGACGAGATCGCGTATCTCCTCGGCGGTGACGGGGTCGTACTCGACGGGCGGGACGAGGACGCGGCCGTCGGTGGTCTTCACTCCGAGGACGACGCGTTCGCGCAGACCGGTCAGGAAGGCGCTCTGCACGGGGCCGAGGGAGCGGGTGAAGGGGAATTCGACGGCGAGGGGTGCCTTGAGGACTTCTGGCATCGGGGACTGTCTCCTTCGGGGATCAGGCGCGCTTGTACAGGGGCGGTCGCTTCTCCGCGAAGGCGCGGGCGCCCTCCTTGGCGTCGGCGGTGTCGAAGATCGGCCAGCCGCGCTTGAGTTCGGAGGCGAGGCCGTCCGTCTCCGTCATCTCGGCGGTCTCGTAGACGGACGCCTTGACGGCCTCGACCGCCAACGGGCCGCAGCCGTTGATCTGTTCGGCGATCTCCAAGGCCTTCGCGAGGGCGGTTCCGTCGGGGACGACGTGGCCGATCAGGCCGATGTCCGCGGCCTCCTGCGCGCTGTACGGGCGCCCGGTGAGCAGCATCTCCAGGGCGTGGGTGCGCGGGATCTGGCGCTGCAGCCGGACGGTCGAGCCGCCGATCGGGAACAGTCCCCGCTTGACCTCGAACAGCCCGAAGGTCGCCGACTCCCCCGCCACCCGGATGTCGGTGCCCTGGAGGATCTCGGTGCCGCCCGCCACGCAGTAGCCCTCGACGGCGGCGATCACCGGTTTGCGGGGGCGATGGTGGCGCAGCATGGCCTTCCAGTGCAGGTCCGGGTCGGCCTTGAGGCGGTCCCGGTGATGCTCGCCCTCCATGCCCTTTCCGGCGAGGGCCTTGAGGTCCATGCCGGCGCAGAACGCGCCGCCCGCCCCGGTCAGCACGATCGAGCGGACCTCGTCGTCCTCGTCGGCCTCGACCCAGCCGTCGTACAGACCGACCAGCATCGACAGCGAGAGCGCGTTCTTGGCTTCGGGCCTGTTGAGCGTGAGCACCAGTGTGGCGCCCTCGCGCCGCACGGTGAGGTGTTCCGTCCCACCCATTGCCGTCTCCCCTCTCCTGGAACGAGAACAGGTTGCAGTAGCGGGGGAGGCACTTCAAGAGTTTTCTGACAGACAGTCAGATTTCTTGGCGCGAACCCTTCCCACTTGCCGCGCCCTTTGCTCTGATGACCGGCGAACCGATGGATGCGCGTCTCTTCGTTCATGGCTGCCGGGGTCAGGAGGAGCGGTGGAGTACAACCTTGCGGACCTGTTCGAGTCGGTCGTCGACGTGGTGCCCGACCGCGAGGCCCTGGTGTACGTCGACCACCCGGGCACGGGGGTCGAGCGCCGGCTGACGTACGCGGAGCTGGACGCGGCGGCGAACCGCATCGGCCACCATCTGATCGACGCCGGGATCCGCCCGGGCGAACATCTCGGGCTGCACCTCTACAACGGGATCGAGTACCTGCAGACGGTGTTCGGCTGTCTGAAGGCGCGGATCGTGCCGGTGAACGTCAACTACCGTTACGTAGAGGACGAGTTGGTGTACCTCTACCGGGACGCCGATCTGGTGGCTCTGGTCTTCGACGCGGAGTTCGACGGGCGGGTGGCGGCCGCGCTGCCGCAGTGTCCGAAGCTGCGGCACCTGGTGCGGGTCGGCGGCGACGGCGAGGGAGCCGCCGCCGTACCCTTCACCGAGGCGGAGACGGGCGGTTCGCCGGAGCGCGGGTTCCCCACGCGGTCGGGGGACGACCAGTTCATCATCTACACCGGCGGCACGACGGGCATGCCCAAGGGTGTGATGTGGCGTCAGGAAGACCTGTTCTTCTCGGGGTTGGGCGGCGGCGCGCCGACCGGTGAGCCGGTGAAGAAGCCGCAGGAGCTCGCCGAACGGGTCGCGGCCGGCGGTTCCGGGATCACCTTCTTCCCCACTCCCCCGCTGATGCACGGCACGTCCACCCTCACCTCCTTCATCGGCTTCAACTTCGGTCAACGGGTCGTGATCCACCGGAAGTTCGTACCCGAGGAGGTACTGCGGACGATCGAGAAGGAGAAGGTCACCGCCATGTCGCTGGTCGGCGACGCGATGCTGCGACCGCTGATCGACGCGTTGAACGGGCCCATGAAGGGCACGGACTGCTCGTCGATGTTCAGCGTGTCCTCGTCGGGCGCGGTGATGTCGGAGACCGTGCGCCGGCAGTTCCAGGAGCTGCTCCCGAACACCATGCTCCTCAACAACTACGGCTCGTCCGAGTCCGGGTTCAACGGCACGGCGACGGCCGACTCCGGGGCCGGGCAGAGCTTCCGCATCCGGGTCAACTCCCGTACGCAGGTGGTGGATCCGGCCACGCACGAGCCGGTCGCGGTCGGTGAGGTGGGCCGGGTCGCGCAGTGCGGACATGTGCCGCTCGGCTACTACAACGACCCGAAGAAGACCGCCGAGACCTTCTTCGAGAAGGACGGCCGGCGCTGGGTGCTGCTCGGTGACATGGCGACCGTGGACGAGGAGGGCATCGTCACCGTCCTCGGCCGGGGCTCGCAGTGCATCAACACCGGGGGCGAGAAGGTGTACCCGGAGGAGGTCGAGCAGGCGCTCAAGGCCCACCCCGACGTGTACGACGCGCTGGTGGCCGGGGTGCCAGACGCGAAGTGGGGCAACCACGTGGCGGCGGTCGTACAGCTGCGCGAGGGCGCGGTGCGTCCGTCGCTGGAGGACATCCAGTCGTACTGTCGCAGCCATCTCGCCGGGTACAAGATCCCGCGCCAGCTGGTGATCGCCGAGGCGATACGGCGGTCGCCCAGCGGGAAAGCGGACTACCGGTGGGCCAAGGACATGGCGGTGGCGGCGGACCGCTAGGCCATGACGCGAGAGGGACACGGCCCGCCCGGGGCAGCAGGGCGGAGTCCGGTGGGCGTACTCTTTGCGCGCGGTTGACCCGGGTGTTTGAACAGTGGGTTACACCGGGCCGTACGCGAGGTTGGCGGCCCGTATCTGCAGGCCCGGGCCGCCCTGCCAGCACCGGGCTTCGCACGGAAGGACCTACGGGTGTCGCACCTCACGCCCCCTCGACAGCTGCCGGACGGCGACGGGGACGTAAACCCTGATACGGATGAACCGGCGACCGATGCGGCGGCGGCCGAACCGTCTGGTCCCACGCCCCCCGTGCGTCCCACCCGCCCCGGCTGGTTCGGCTGGCGGCGCAAGTACCCCCGGGTCGCGGCGGGCGTCCGGATCGGCGTCACCGTGCTGGCCGCAGTACTGGTGCTCGTCGCGCTGCTGATCCCCAACCGGCTGGACCGGCTGACACTCGAGTCGTTCTTCCGTATCCCCGTCGAGGCGGTCTTCCTCGCGGCCGTCCTGCTCGTACTGCCGTCGAGGCCACGGCGGATCACCGCTGTCGTCACCGGCGCGTTCGTCGGACTCTCCGCCATCCTCAAGTGCGTCGACATGGGCTTCTACCAGACCCTGGCCCGGCCGTTCGACCTCGTCTTCGACTGGGTGCTGCTGAGCGACGCGGCGGACTTCCTGAAGGACTCGTTCGGGCGCACGGGTGAGCTGCTCGCGGTGATCGGCGTGATCGTGCTGGCCGTCGCCGTGCTCGTGGTGAGCGCGCTGGCCATGGTGCGGCTGGCGGACGTGCTGGCCCGGCACCGCCCGCTGGCCGTGCGCTCCACGCTGGTCCTCGCGGTCGCCTGGATCATCTGCTTCACGATGGGCGTGCAGTACGGCGGCGTCACCGTGGCCACCAAGGGCTACACCCAGTACCTCGCCAACCGCGTGCAGTACGTGCGCGACGGCCTCGGGGACGCCGAGGTCTTCAAGAAGCAGCTCCCCGTCGACGCCTTCGCGAACACGCCGTCCGACCAGTTGCTGACCGGGCTGCGCGGCAAGGACGTCATGCTCACCTTCATCGAGAGCTACGGCCGGGTGGCGATCGACGATCCGACGATGGCGCCGGAGATCGACAAGACGCTGGCGGAAGGCAACGCCAGGCTCAAGTCGGCCGGGTTCGCGGCGCGCAGCGGCTGGCTGCGGTCGCCCGTGACGGGTGCCGGCAGCTGGCTCGCGCACTCCACGTTCCTGTCCGGGCTGTGGGTCAAGAACCAGCAGCGGTACCGGACGCTGACCACCAGCGACCGCGCGACGCTCACCAGTTACTTCCAGAAGACGGGCGCCTGGCGCACGGTGGGCATCGTGCCGGGGGTCCGCAAGTCCTGGCCCGAGGGCAAGTACTTCGGGCTCGACCACATCTACGACTCCACGCATCTCGGTTACCAGGGCCCGTACTTCAGCTGGACGCCGGTGCCGGACCAGTTCAGCCTGGAGGCCTTCCAGAAGTTGGAGCACGGCAAGAAGAACCGCGACCCGATCATGGCGGAGATCATCCTGGCCTCCAGCCACAACCCGTGGTCCCCGATCGCCCACATGGTCGACTGGAAGGACCTCGGGGACGGCAAGGTCTTCTACAAGATCAAGAAGGAGGGCACGAATCCGACGGAGGTCTGGAAGAGCGCGAAGCGCGTACGGACCGAGTACCGCAAGGCCATCCAGTACTCCCTGGACAGCCTGACCGAGTGGATGCAGCGCTACGGCGACGACAACACGGTCCTCGTCTTCCTCGGCGACCACCAGCCCGTCCCGACGGTCACCGGCGGCACCGCCAACCGCGACGTCCCGATCACGATCGTCGCCCGCGACCCGAAGGTACTGGCCAAGGTCTCGGACTGGGGCTGGACGGAGGGCCTCAAGCCTGCGGCGAACGCGCCGGAATGGGGCATGAACAAGTTCCGCGACCGCTTCATGACGGCGTATGGGCCGCAGAGCTGACGGGCGACGGGGTCCCAGGATGGCGCGTGCCTTCGGACGGCGTATCAAGACGCGCCCGGACGGGAGGCTGTCCCTAGGGTCGCAGTGACGGTGATCCACCTCACCGTGCCTGAAGGGACCCCCCATGAACATAGGCATACGCGCCCTCAGCAGCACCGCAGTCGCGATTCTCCTGACGGCCGGCCCGGCGGCCGTCACCGCCCATGCGAAGGCCGACGTCGACTGCAGCGATTTCACGTACCAGGAAGACGCCCAAGCGGAGTTCGACCGCTTTCCCGGCGACCCCTATCGCCTGGACGAGGACAACGACGGAATCGCCTGCGAATGGCTTCCGCGCAAGTCGTCGGCGACGTCCACCGCCTCCTCCACCACGGCCGCGTTGCGAGGCGTCAACGCAGGGCTCGGTGGCAGCACGGGACCTGCCGGTTTCGAGGTGGCGGGCGGGGTCGGGCTCACCGTCGTCGGGCTGGGGCTGGCCGCCGGACATCTCATGCTGCGGCGTCGGCGTCGGGTCGCCGGGCTGCGGAGGCATTGAGGCGTACGGGGCGGCCGGGCGCGGTTACTCCGCGAGAAAGTCCGCCACCACCTCCAGGAACTCCTCCGGCCGGTTCTCGTGCACAAGGTGCCCCGCTTCGATGGTCACCAGCCGGGCGTCCTGGACGAGTTCGGACAGGGTGGCTATCTGGTCCTGCGGGATTAGGCTGTCGTGTCCGCCACCGATCAGCAGGGTCGGCACGGTGATTCGCCCCATGTGGTCCCACCACACCGGGTCGGGAGCGTTCCGTTGTTCGTCGGTGGCTCGGATCATCGCCCAGTCGAACGGCAGCTCTCCGTCGGGCCGTTCGGCGGGCGGCCGGGGCGGGTCGAGAGGGATCGGCGCCGGTACGTCCTCCAGCACGAGGCGTCGTACGACATCAGGACTCTCCTGCGCGAGCAAGTACGCCACGGCGCCGCCGAGCGAGTGCCCCACGACGTCGACCGGCCCGACGCGGAGGACGTCCAGGAACGATCGGATGTCGTCGCGCATCGCCTCGTACGCGTACTCGCCCGGCCAGTCGCTGCGGCCGTGACCCCGCAGATCGGGGGCGTAGACGCGGCGCGGCGGCCGGCCGGAAGCGAGCCGCTCGGCGATGACGGTCCAGTCCGCGCCGTCGGTGCCGCGGGAGTGGAGCAGGAGGAGGGGCGGCGCGTCCTCCGGGCCCCAGGTGCGGTAGGCGAGGGTGATGCCGTTCGCCTTGACGGTGCGGGGTTCGTTGGCCATACGGGGAAGGTAACGGGGTCGGCTGGGGCTCCGGGGGCGGATCTGCCGACGGCAGACATGCCACCAGCTCGCCGCGCTCATCGCAGAGGCGCCCCTCGCCCCTCCAGGAACCCCGCGACCCGCCTCACGAACCACTCCGGGTCGTCCAGCCACGGGTAGTGGCCGGCGCCCGGCTGCACGTCGAACTCGGCGTTCGGGAACGCGTCGGCGGCCGTGCGGGCCAGGGCCGGGCGGGGGCCTCCGTCAGCCCCGCCCGCCAGGACGAGTACGGGGGCGGTGACAGCCACGAGTGCGGCGCGGGTCGTGGTTGGGTCGTAGGCGCCGTCGGAGCCGTAGATCTCTTCGGCCTCCTCGTTGGACTCCGCCTCGGCGCGGGCCTCGTGCTCCTGGGCGCTGCGGTCCCAGCGGCCGTAGAAGAAGGGAGCGATGGCCGGGCCGTATTCGGCCTTGCCCGCCAGCCAGTCCTCGAAGACCGGAAACGCCGCCTCGAACCACGGCTCTCCGCTCCTCAGCCGCGCCGCGGTCAGCCGGTCCTCGGCGGTCGGCGCGCCGCCCAGCGCCCAGGGGGTGGCCGTGACCAGAACCAGCCGCCCCAGCCGGTGCGGATACCGGGCGGCGTACAGCATGGCGAGGCTCCCGCCGGCGGAGTGTGCGAGCACGTCCATCCGGTCGAGCCCCAAGTGCTCGCGGAGCGCCTCCACATCGTCGACCAACCGGTCGCACCGGTATGTCCCCGGGTCCTCGGGCACGGCCGACCCACCGGTACCGCGCAGATCGAGCAGCACCAGCCCCCGGTGCGCGCTCAGCCCACCCAGGTCGCCGAGATATGTGGAGGCCCGCATCGGCCCGCCGGGCAGCACGACCAGCGGCTTCCCTTCACCCTGGAGGCGGTACGCGAGCTGGGTCCCGTCGGGCGCGCTGAAGATCGGCATGCCACCGATCCTGCTGGGCGGTGGAGCGCGGCACAACGGGTTCTTCTCCGCGCGTCGGCGAGAAAGTGCGGCCAGACCCCTTGCCTGGCCCGACCTGGGCTGGATTACTGATCCCGAGCACCTCGACCGAATGATCGGTCGCCCGTATTGAGATGGTTGCGGTTAGGGAGATCTCCCCATGGCGGATGCGGCGGAGTTGCTGGACTCGGGGGAACGGCTGGATTCCGGGGCGCTGCGGGCGTTGCAGCTGGAGCGGTTGCGGGCTTCGCTGCGGCATGCGTACGAACACGTGCCGTTCTACCGGGAGTCCTTCGACAAGGCGGGCGTGCGGCCGGAGGACTGCCGCTCGCTCGGCGATCTGGCCCGGTTTCCGTTCACGAGCAAGGGCGACCTGCGCGAGAACTATCCGTACGGGATGTTCGCCGTACCGCGGGACCGCGTTCGCCGGATCCACGCGTCGAGTGGCACCACCGGACGGCCGACCGTCGTCGGCTACACCGACAACGACCTTTCCCTGTGGGCCGACATGGTGGCCCGCTCCATCCGCGCCGCGGGCGGACGGCCCGGCGACAGGGTTCATGTCGCCTACGGATACGGGCTGTTCACCGGCGGACTCGGCGCGCACTACGGCGCAGAACGGCTCGGTTGTACGGTCATCCCCGCGTCCGGCGGGATGACGGCCCGTCAAGTCCAGCTGATCCAGGACCTCGAGCCGCAGATCATCATGGTGACCCCCTCGTACATGCTCACGCTTCTGGACGAGTTCGAGCGGCAGGGCGTCGATCCGCGCGGGACCTCGTTGCGGGTCGGGATCTTCGGGGCGGAGCCGTGGACCGAGCAGATGCGGCGGGAGATCGAGGAGCGGTTCGCGATCGACGCCGTGGACATATACGGGCTGTCGGAGGTGATCGGTCCGGGTGTGGCGCAGGAGTGCGTGGAGACCAAGGACGGGCTGCATGTGTGGGAGGACCACTTCTATCCGGAGATCGTCGATCCGATCAGCGGTGAGGTGCTGCCCGACGGGGAGGAAGGCGAGCTGGTGTTCACCTCGCTCACCAAGGAGGCCATGCCCGTCGTGCGGTACCGGACGCGTGATCTGACGCGGCTGCTGCCGGGGACGGCGCGGGTGTTCCGGCGGTTGGAGAAGGTCACCGGGCGCAGCGACGACATGGTCATCCTGCGCGGGGTCAATCTGTTCCCCACGCAGATCGAGGAGATCGTGCTGCGGACGCCGGGCGTGGCGCCGCACTTCCAGCTGCGCCTCACCCGCGAGGGCCGGCTCGACGCGCTCACCGTCCGGGCGGAGGCCAGGCCGGACGCGGGCCCCGAGGTGCGGGACACGGCGGCGGGAGCGATCGCGGCGGCCGTGAAGGACGGCATCGGGGTGTCGGTGGCCGTGGAGATCGTGGAGCCGGAATCACTGGAACGCTCGGTGGGGAAGATCCGGCGGATCGTGGACCTGCGGGATCGCCGGTGACCCGGGAGAAAGGCGCCGGGCCCGAAGCTGTGCTACGATCTTGATCGTTGCAGTTGTGGTACCCATGAACCTATGTGCGCCTGACGGGAATGTTTCTCCTTCGGGCGCATTATTTGTTTTTCCGGCATCTCCGGATGGGGCCTCTGCTTACAGAATGCCTACTGAAGGAGAAAGTCATGGCACAGGGAACCGTGAAGTGGTTCAACTCGGAAAAGGGTTTCGGCTTCATCGAGCAGGACGGCGGCGGCCCGGACGTCTTCGCCCACTACTCGAACATCGCCACCCAGGGCTTCCGTGAGCTCCAGGAGGGCCAGCGGGTGTCCTTCGACGTCACGCAGGGCCAGAAGGGCCCGCAGGCGGAGAACATCGTCCCCGCCTGATCGCCGGACGCGTATCCACTCGCCGGGGTCCGCACCATCGCGGTGCGGACCCCGGTTTGTGCTGTTTCCAGGAAGGCTGACAACTGCATGTCCCGCAGACCCCAGAAGTCCAACCGGCGCGCCTCGTCGCCCGCACCGTCCGCGTCGCCGACGCGGGAATTCCGGCTGCCGGAAAACACGACTCCCGCGCTGCCCGCCGTCGAGGACTTCGCCGGTCTGGACATGCCCGCGGCGCTGCTCAAGACCCTCGCCGCGCAGGGTGTCATCACCCCGTTCCCCATCCAGGCCGCCACGCTGCCGAACTCGCTGGCCGGCCGTGACCTGCTCGGACGCGGGCGGACCGGTTCCGGCAAGACGCTGGCGTTCGGGCTCGCGCTGCTGGGCCGTACGGCCGGGCTGCGCGCCGAGCCGAAGGCGCCGCTCGCCCTGGTGCTGGTGCCCACGCGTGAACTCGCTCAGCAGGTCACCGACGCGCTCACCCCGTATGCGACGGCCGTGAACCTCCGGCTGGCGACCGTGGTCGGCGGGCTGTCCATCACCCGGCAGGCCGCGACGCTGCGGCGCGGGGCCGAGGTGGTCGTGGCGACTCCCGGCAGGCTCAACGACCTCGTGGCCCAGGGCGACTGCGTGCTGGACGACGTCCGCATCACGGTGCTGGACGAGGCCGACCAGATGACCGACATGGGCTTCCTGCCGCAGATCACCAAGCTGATCGAGCGGGTACGGCCCGACGGGCAGCGCATGCTGTTCTCGGCGACGCTGGACCAGAACATCGACCGTCTGGTGCAGCGGTTCCTGACCGATCCCGTGGTGCACTCCGTGGACCCGTCGGCGGGCGCGGTGACGACGATGGAGCACCATGTGCTGCACGTCCTGGACGAAACCGACAAGAAGGCCGTCACCACGCGCATTGCCGCTCGTGACGGACGGGTCATCCTCTTCCTGGACACCAAGCGGTCCGCCGACCGGCTCGCCAAGCGGCTGCTGGCCGTCGGTGTGCGCGCGGCGGCGCTGCACGGCGGGCGCTCACAGCCGCAGCGCAACCGCACGCTGGAGCAGTTCAAGAACGGCCAGGTCACCGCGCTGGTGGCGACGAACGTGGCGGCCCGGGGCATACACGTCGACGACCTCGACCTCGTCGTGAACGTCGATCCTCCGACCGACCACAAGGACTACCTCCACCGTGGCGGCCGCACCGCGCGGGCCGGGGGCTCCGGCAGCGTGGTCACGCTGGTGCTTCCCGACCAGAAGCGGGAGGTGACCCGGCTGATGTCGGACGCGGGCATTCGTCCCCGCACGGCCCGCGTCATGTCGAGCGACTCGCAGCTGACCACGATCACGGGCGCCCGCGAGCCGTCGGGCGTGCCGGTCACGATCGAGGTCCCGCAGCCGGCGACGCCACCGGCGTCCCGCCAGACCGGCAAGCCGGGCACGGAGCCTGGCAGGCGCTCGAGCCGCCGACGCCGGAACGGCACGGGCTCCGGAGCGCCGACGTCAGCCGCGGGCGGCACGGCAGGCCGGGGTTCGGACCGCCGACCCGCGGCCGGGTCGGCAGCCACCGGTGGCAACCCTCCGGCGGACGGCCGCGGTACGCCCCGCCGGGCAGCAGCAGGCGGCCCCAAGGGCAGCCACACCGGCACGGGCGCCCGAGGCTCCGAACGCCGGGCCACGGAAGCCACGTCGAACGGCACCGGATCCCGCTCCGGCACCGCCAAGCCCGCCGGCGGATCCGCCCGACGCACGGCGAGCACAACAGGCACGCGCGGCTCCACGAGCACCGGCGGTCGTGCGGGCAACGGTGACCGTGCCGGCACGGGCGCCCGCGGCTCGGACCGCCGGGGCGGCCGCCGCAGCTCCGCCGGCTAGGGCGCCGTCAGGCACGTCGGCACTTCAGGTCGCCCGCAGTGGCCGCCGTGGCCAAGCCGTCTAGGACCCCGCCAGACACACTGGCACCCTAGACGCCAGCCACGGCGGCCACCGTGCCTCTGCCACCCTGGCCGCCGCCAGGCGCGTCCAGCTACCCCCACCCGGGTGCCGCCACAGATCGGCCGATCAGTAGGCCGCTGAATGCGCCCGATCCTTGACCGCGCCGGTGGCCGCCCCGCCTCCGCCCGCGTTCGACGCCACCAGACACACCCGCACCTCGACCGCCATGGTCGGGGCGCGGGTCTGTGAGCAGTCCCAGCCCATCGCCTCAATCGGATGCCGAACGCTGTCCAGGCAGTCCCGCAGCCCCCCGCGCCCCTCCGCCCGCCATCGCCATCGTCGGCCGGGTGACCCCCGAGAAGTCGTGGGTCGCCACGCTGTTGCGGTCCGTCACCGAGCGGCCCAGGGCGTGGTGGGGCCACAGGCCTCCCGCGAGGCGGCGGCTGCGTTCGCCCCATTCCAGGGGCTCCGCGCCGCGGAGCTTGTAGAAGTTCAGGGCGTAGCCGCCCGAGAAGATGCGGAGGAGGGTGAAGCCGCCGGGGTATTCCTTGACCGCGCTGACCTCCTGGAGGGTCACGTGCGGGGCCCGGGACAGGATCGTGCGTTTGTTGCGGTGGGTGTGGCCCGCGTGATGGAGGAAGACGCCGGGGGCGGTGGCGTAGGCCTTGAGGATCGAGCGGGCCTGGCGGCGGTTCAGGCGCTGTCCGGCGGCGACCGGGAAGACGGAGTCCCGTACCGTCAGCGGGTGGTGGCCGAAGACGACCGTGGGCTGGTCTCGGTTCTCGTGCAACCGGCGGCGGAACCAGGAGAGTTGCTCCTCGCCCAGGCCGCCCGAGTCGGCGCCGTTGCCCCGCTTCTCGTAGGTGTCGAGGCCCAGGATGCGCAGCCCGCCCACGTCGTGGCCGAAGTAACCGGGCCCGCCGTCGCCCGCGAACCCGCGCCGGAAGGCGTCGCCGGACTCGCCGTGCTCGGGTCCGGGACGGTCGTGGTTGCCCCGTACGACGAAGTAGTCCTGGCCGTGCTCCCCGAAGCCGTCCAGGATGCGTCTCGCGTGGGCCAGGTCCTCCGGCGCGCCGCCCGCCGAGATGTCCCCCGCGGCCAGCAGCAGGTCGGCGCCGCGGCGGCGGGCCTCCTCGACCAGGGCGAGGCCCATGACCTCGGGGTACGGGGCGAGCCCAGGTCGCTGGGAGACCCCGCGGAACAGGGGGATGCCGGTCACCAGGCCGGCCGTGGTCTCGCCGAGGTGCAGGTCGTTGCAGAGCGCGATCGAGAGCAGATGGCGGCCGGGTGGGGGCTGGGGGGTGGTGAAGGCGTACGGGCCGCCGCGTGAGCCGAAACCGTGGAGTGAGGTGCCGGCCGCGTTGCCGCGTGCGAAGTGCAGCGCGGTGGGGGTGGCTGCCACACCGCGGGAGCGGGCCTGGTAGTAGTACGTCTGCCCCGGCTCCAGGCCGGTCAGCTCGACGTGGTGGTGGGCGGTCGGCCGGTGCTCGCCCGCGACGCGGTTCAGTCGGCCCGGGTGGGTGCCGTAGACGACCTCGCCGTCGGTGAGGGCGGGGAGCATGTGGCCGAGGCCGTCGTCGGTGCCGGGGATTCCGGTGAACCAGGTGATGACGGCCCGGTCCTCGGTGAGGGTGACCAGTTCGAGGTTGACGACGGCGACGTGGCTGGAGTGGGGACGGGTGCGGTGGGCGGCCGCGGAGGCGGCGCGCAGGGCGAGCAGGGCACCGGCGCGGAGCACTTCGCAGGGGTCCGGCAGCGCCGCCAGGGGAGCGGGGAGGCAGCAACGCATGCCTGCCATGTTCCCGGGCGCGGTGAACGATGGCGGCAGCACGGACGGCGGGATCGGGTACGGAACGCGGCTTCTTGCGGCGTCATGCCACGTCATGGGGTATGACGTCTGGTCTTGTGGCGTTTGTCACTCGCCGTTCGCGAACCGGTCCCGGAGCTCCCTTTTCAAGATCTTCCCGCTGGCGTTGCGGGGCAGTCCGTCCACGAACACCACCCGCTTCGGCGCCTTGAAGGCGGCGAGCTTCTCGCGCGCGTGCGCGATCAGCTCCTCCTCGGTGACCTCGCCGCGCGGTACGACGACCGCCGTGACCGCCTCGATCCAGCGCTCGTCGGGCAGGCCGACCACGGCGACCTCGGCGACGCCCTCGTGCGTGTAGAGGGCGTCCTCGACCTGGCGTGAGGCGACCAGCACGCCCCCGGAGTTGATCACGTCCTTCACCCGGTCGACGATCGTGTAGTAGCCGTGCGGGTCGCGCACGGCGAGGTCGCCGGAGTGCAACCAGCCGTCGCGGAAGGCGTCGGCCGTCTCCTCGGGCTTGTCCCAGTAGCCCTCGCACAGCTGCGGGGACTTGTAGACGATCTCGCCGGGGGTGCCGTCGGGGACGTCCTTGCCGTCCTCGTCGACCACTCGCGCGTCGACGAAGAGGACGGGCCGGCCGCAGGAGTCCATGCGTCCCTTGTGCTCGTCGGGGGCCAGCACGGTGGCGAGGGGGCCGATCTCGCTCTGGCCGAAGCAGTTGTAGAAGCCGAGCTTCGGCAGCCGTTCGCGCAGCCGTTCCAGGACCGGCACAGGCATGATCGACGCACCGTAGTACGCCTTGCGCAGGCCGCTGAGGTCGCGGTCCGCGAAGTCGGGGCGGTTGGACAGCCCGATCCACACCGTCGGCGGCGCGAACAGGCTGTCCACGCGGCCCGCCTCGATCAGGTCGAAGAGCCGGTCGCCGTCGGGGGCGTCGAGGATGATGTTGGTCGCGCCGACCGCCAGGTACGGCAGCAGGAACACGTGCATCTGCGCCGAGTGGTACAGCGGCAGCGAGTGCACGGGACGGTCGCCGGCGCTGAGGTCGAGGGCGGTGATCGCGCTCAGGTACTCGTGCACGAGCGCGCGGTGGGTCATCATCGCGCCCTTGGGCAGGGCCGTCGTACCGGAGGTGTACAGCAGCTGCACGAGGTCCTCGGTGCGCGGCTCGGGGCCGTCGTACGCGGGGGCGGTCGCGAGCCGCGCGAGCAGTGAGTCGTCGGCGTCGCGCAGGGGCAACGTACGGACGTCGTCCGGGAGCCGGCCGACCAGGTCCGGGTCGGTGAGGACCAGGGAGCTGCCGCTCTGGCCGACGATGTAGGCCAGGTCGTCGCCGGTGAGGTTCTGGTTGACCGGGACGTGCACCAGGCCGGCGCGGGCGCAGGCAAGGAAGGCGATGAGATAGGCGTCCGAGTTGTGGCCGTAGGCACCGACCCGGTCGCCCGGGGCAAGGCCCTCGCCGAGAAGGACGCTCGCCGCGCGGCCGACGGCCAGGTCGAGTTCCTCGTACGTCCAAGTGCGGTCGCCGTACTCCACCGCGACCCTCGCCGGGGTGCGCCGGGCACTGCGTCGCAGCACCCCGTCAACCGTGCTGCCCTGTCCCTGCGTCATGACTCATGATCCTCGGTCCGACACCGAGGCAGGTCAAGCACCTGGGTGGGCCACCCCGCACAGGTACGCTCAACCGCCCCTTCCCTCAACGAAGTCGGGAGGCACCATGCGCACCCGCCTGAGACGACTGGTCGTCGCGGCCGTCGCCTTACTCACCGCCTCGACCGCGCTGCCGGCGGCCGCGGCCGGGCAGCAGAGCCACCAGGAACACCCCTCGCACGCCGGACTGTCCGCCGTCATCCGCTACACCGAGTACGGCATTCCGCACATCGTCGCCAAGGACTACGCCGACCTCGGCTTCGGCACCGGCTGGGCGCAGGCCGCCGACCAGGTGTGCACGCTCGCCGACGGCTTCACGACCGTGCGCGGCGACCGCTCGCGCTTCTTCGGGGCCGACGGGACGACCGACTTCTCCCTGTCGTCGGCCTCCACCAACCTTGCCAGCGACCTCTACTTCCGCGGGGTTCGCGAGGCCCGCACGGTGGAGAAGCTGCTCGCGCAGCCCGCGCCGCTGGGCCCGAGCCAGGACGTCAAGGACCTGATGCGGGGCTTCGCCGCCGGATACGACGCCTGGCTGAAGCAGAACCGGATCACCGACCCGGCGTGCAAGGGCGCCGCCTGGGTACGGCCGATCGGCACGGTCGACGTCGCCGCCCGTTTCTACGCCATCTCAGTCATCGGCGGCCAGGGCGGCTCCGTGGACGAGATCACCGGCGCCCAGCCGCCCACCGGCGCCACGGCAGGTGCCCAGAGCGTCGACGCCCAGGCCCTGATCAAGTCCGTACAGGCACGCACCGCCGACGCCGACATGGGCTCGAACGCCGTCGCCTTCAGCGGCGCCACCACGGCCAACGGCCGCGGTCTCCTACTGGGGAACCCGCACTACCCGTGGCACGGCGGACGCCGTTTCTGGCAGTCGCAGCAGACCATCCCCGGCGAGCTCGATGTGGCCGGCGGATCCCTGCTCGGCTCGCCGACCGTCTCCATCGGCTACAACTCCCATGTGGCGTGGAGCCACACCGTCGCGACCGGTGTCCCGTTCAACCTCACCCGGCTGACCCTCGACCCGTCCGACCCCACCGTCTACCTGGTCGACGGCAAGCCGGAGCGGATGACGAAGCGCACGGTGACGGTGGCGGTCAAGGACGGCTCGTCCGTGACCCGTACGCAGTGGTGGACGCGCTACGGCCCGGTCGTCGCCGATCCACAGGGCGATCCGCCACTTCCCTGGACCACGACGACGGCGTACGCGTTCAATGACCCCAACGCCGCCAACCTGCGGTTCGGCGACACCTCCCTCGGCTTCGGCAAGGCGCGCTCGACGGCGGACATACTCGCCTCGCTGAAGAAGTACCAGGGGCTCCCGTGGGTGAACACCATCGCCGCGGACTCCTCGGGGCATTCGCTCTACTCGCAGTCGCAGGTGCTGCCCCGCATCACCAACGACCTGGTGGCGAGCTGCTCCACCGACCTCGGCAAGCTGACCTACCCGGCGGTGGGCCTGGCGGTCCTCGACGGCTCCCGTGCGGACTGCACACCCGGCGACGACTCCGACGCCGTGCAACCGGGCATCTTCGGGCCCTCCCGCATGCCCACGCTCAAGGACGCCCCGTACGCGGAGAACTCCAACGACAGCGCCTGGCTGACCAACGCCGACCTGCCGCTCACCGGGTACGAGCGGATCTTCGGCAGCATCGGAACTCAGCGCTCGATGCGGACCCGTGGCGCGATCGAGGACGTGTCGGCGATGGCGAAGCGGGGTGGGCTGACCGTCGGGGACCTCCAGCAGCAGGAGTTCACCAACCGGGCGCCCGCGGGCGACCTGGCCGCCGACGACGCGGCGAAGGCGTGTGCCGCACTGCCCGGCGGTACGGCAACGGGCAGTGACGGCAAAGCCGTTGACGTCTCGGCGGCCTGTCCGGTGCTCGCCTCCTGGGGCCGGGCCATGGACACCGACAGCAAGGGCGCGCTGCTCTTCGACCGCTTCTGGCGGAAGTTCAACGCCTCGGTATCGCCCGCCCAGCGCTGGAAGGTCCCGTTCTCGGCGGCCGACCCGGTCCACACCCCGAACACCCTCAACACCGCCGCACCCGGCTTCGCCGCGGCCCTCGCGGACACGGTGACCGAGCTGCGCGCGGCCGGCATCGCGCTCGACTCCCGGCTCGGCGAGCACCAGTTCGTCGTGCGGGGCGGGCGGCGCATCCCGATTCCGGGCGGCACGGAGGCGCTCGGTGTGTGGAACAAGGTCGAGCCGGTGTGGAACGCGGCGCAGGGCGGCTACACCGAGATCACGACCGGCTCCAGCCACATCCAGGCCGTCGGCTGGGACGGCGGCGGCTGCCCGGTGGCGCGCACCCTGCTCACGTACAGCCAGTCGGAGAACCCGAACTCGCCCCACTACAGCGACCAGACACGGCTCTTCTCCCAGGAGAAGTGGGTCACGGCCCGCTTCTGCGAGAAGGACGTCCTGTCCTCTCCCGTACTCAGGATCGTCCGCGTCGGCGAGCACGGCTGACCGTCGCGAGGCCGTCCGGCTCAGCTCCACCTCGGGGGCTGCACCGGGCGGCCCGTGAACGCGTCCAGGAGGATCCGGTCGCCCAGCGCGCGGCCGAGTTTCACCGTCACTTTCTCGTAGAGCAGTTGGGCGGTGCACGAGCCGTCCTTCGCGCCGGTGACGGCTGCGGACAGTACGACGGTCGAGTCCGTCTCCAGTACGTCCACCACGGGACCGTCGTCGCAGGCGCCGTGCCCGGCGAGCACGGTGACCGAGCGGCCGTCGGCGGACACCTTCACCAACTGCCCCAGCTCCCACAGGTCGTTGCTCGGGGACTCGGCGGCCGGTGCGATCGGCGCCTTGGGCTGCTTCATCGCGGTGAGGGCGACCCGCTTGAGCGGGGTGTCGTATCCCTTCAGCGTGAACAGCCAGGCCGGGACGGTCGCCGGGCCGCGACTGGTGAACAGGGTCGTCGTGCCCAACTTCGCGCCGGTCACGGTGAGATGGGGCCCGTCGTTGCCGCCGCGGGCCACGCTGTCGTAGGCCTCGCGTGCGCTCATCATCGGCAGCCGCAGCGAACCGCCGTCCTTCCACTTCACCTCGCCCTTCTGCTCCTTGAGCGCGGGGAGGGTGGCGTCCAGCACGAAGTTCTGTGTCGCGTACGCCTCTTTGTCGGTGCCGGTGTGGAAGGCGCCGTCGGGCAGCTGGATGACCTGCCCCAGCGGGAAGTAGCCCTTCGCCCACAGTTGCGCCGCCTTGGATCCCTCCCAGGCGTCGGCGACCGCGCGGGCCCTGGCGTGCCTTGTCGAGTCCCAGTCGGAGCCGTGGCTGCCGGCCTGCTCGCTGCCGCAGCCGACGGCGAGAGCGCCGGTGAGCAGGGTGAGCGGGATCAACGGTTTGACGAAGTGTGCGGTGTGCCTGCGCATGGGTCCCCCTGGGCCGACGGTGCGTGCGGTGCCGTTCCTGTGACGCCGCGGCACCGCGCCGCGTTCGCATCCGTCGGCCGAAAGGGGGGCCCGGGGTCACACGGGACGCGTGCGTCCTTCCCAGTACGGGTCCCGCAACCGCCGCTTGTAGAGCTTGCCGTTGGGGTCGCGGGGCATCTCGGCGATGAAGTCCACGCTCTTGGGCCGCTTGTAGCCGGCGAGTTGCTCGGCGCAGTACTCCAGGATCGCCGCGGCGAGGTCGGGGCCCGGCTCGTGTCCGGGGGCCGCCTCGACGACCGCCTTGACCTCCTCGCCCCAGTCGTCGTGCGGGATGCCGAAGACGGCGGCGTCGGCGACGGCCGGGTGGGCGAGCAGGGCGGACTCGATCTCGGCCGGGTAGATGTTGACCCCGCCCGAGATGATCATGTCTATCTTGCGGTCGCGGAGGAAGAGATAGCCGTCCTCGTCGAGGTAGCCGAGGTCGCCGACGGTGAAGAAGTCGCCGATGCGGTTCTTCTTCGTCTTGGCCTCGTCCTTGTGGTAGGCGAAGCCGCCGGTGTTCATCTTCATGTAGACGGTGCCGAGTTCACCGGGCGCCAGCTGCTCGCCGTCGTCGTCGAAGACGGCGAGCTCACTGATCGGCCAGGCCTTGCCTACGGTGCCGGGCTTCTTCAGCCAGTCCTCGGCGGTGGCGAAGGCGCCGCCGCCCTCGCTGGCCGCGTAGTACTCCTCGACCGAGTCGCCCCACCAGTCGATCATCGCCCGCTTGACGTGGTCGGGGCAGGGAGCGGCGCCGTGGATGGCGTGCCGCATGGACGAGACGTCGTACGAACGCCGTACCTCCTCGGGCAGGGCGAGCAGCCGGTGGAACTGGGTCGGGACCATGTGGGTGTGGGTGCACTTGTGGGTGTCGATGCAGCGGAGCATCTCCTCGGGCGTCCACTTGTCCATCAGGACGAGCCGGTGGCCTATGTGCAGGGACGCGCCCGCGAACTGGAGTACGGCCGTGTGGTAGAGCGGCGAGCAGACGAGGTGGACGTTGTCGTCGAAGGGCCTGATGCCGAAGATGCCGAGGAAGCCGCCGAGGTAGGCCTCCTCGGGGGTCTTGCCGGGCAGCGGACGGCGGATGCCGCGGGGGCGGCCGGTGGTGCCGGATGTGTAGTTCATGACCCAGCCGAGCTCACGGTCCGCGGGCGCCGACTCGGGCTGTCCATCGAGGAGTTCGGTGTACGGCCGGAAGCCCTCGACCTCGCCTACGGCGTACCGGTGGGTGGGTGGGAGGCCTGCCTCGTCGGCTGCGTGCCGGGCGGGTTCGGCGAAGCGCTCGTGTGCGATCAGCACCTTGGCGCCGGAGTCGGCGACGATCCAGCCGATCTCCGGGCCGACGAAGTGGTGGTTGATCGGCACGAGGTAGAAACCGGCCTGGCTGGCGGCCAGGTACGCGGTGAAGAACTCGATCCCGTTGGGCAGCACGACGGCGAAGGCGTCCCCGCGCGTCAGACCTGCGGCGCGCAGGCCGTGGACGAGGCGGTTGGCGGCGGCGTGCAGGCGTCCGGCGGTCCATTCCTCGCCGTCGGGTGCGATCAGTACCGTGCGGTCGGGGTCGCGGGTGGCCTGGGCCCAGAATCCGGCGGGGGGCGTGCTGGTCACTTGCCGCTCCTTCCGGCGATGCGGATCATGCGGTCCACGGCGTGTTCGAAGCCGCGGGTGAGGTCGTCGAATATGGCCTGGACACTGCGTTCGCTGGTCATCCGGCCGACGATCTGGCCGACGGGTGTGCCGAGCAGCGGCTCGACCTCGTACTTCTGGATGCGGGTGAGGGCCTCGGCGACGAGCAGGCCCTGCAGCGGCATGGGGAGGGTGCCGGGGCCGTTCGGGTCGTCCCAGGCGTCCGTCCACTCGGTGCGCAGCTGACGTGCGGGCTTGCCGGTCAGGGCGCGGGAGCGGACCGTGTCGCCGGAGCCGGCGGCGAGCAGCTTGCGGGTCACGGCGGTGGACGTGAGCTCGGCCTCGGTGCAGGTCAGCCAGAGGGAGCCGAGCCACACGCCCTGGGCGCCGAGGGCGAGCGCGGCGGCCACCTGCTGTCCGCTGCCGATGCCGCCGGCGGCCAGCACGGGCAACGGGCTCACGGCGTCGACGACTTCGGGCGTGAGCACCATCGAGGCGATCTCGCCGGTGTGCCCGCCGGCCTCGTAACCCTGCGCGACCACGATGTCGATGCCGGCTTCCTTGTGCTTGAGCGCGTGCCGGGCGCTGCCGGCCAGGGCTGCGACGAGCACGTCCTGTTCGTGGGCGCGGGCCACCACGTCGGCGGGCGGGGAGCCGAGGGCGTTGGCGAGCAGCCGGATCGGGTAGTCGAAGGCGACGTCGAGCTGGGTGCGGGCCACCTGCTCCATCCACCCGGTGATACGCCACCCGGACGCCTCGCCCTCGGCCAGCTCCGGCACCCCGTACTTGGCGAGCGTCTCGGTCACGAACTGCCGGTGCTGCTCCGGAATCATCGCCTCGACATCGGCCTCGGTCACGCCCTCGACCTTCTTGGCGGGCATGACGACATCGAGCCCGTACGGCTTCCCGTCGACGTGCGCCTCGACCCAGTCCAGGTCGCGTTTGAGGTCGTCGGGGGCGGTGTAGCGGACCGCGCCGAGCACGCCGAAACCGCCGGCCCGGCTGATGGCCGCGGCGACGGCGGGGAACGGCGTGAAGCCGAAGATGGCGTGCTCGACTCCCAGTTTCTTGCTCAGCTCCGTCTGCATGGGCGCAGAATGCCGCAGACCTCCGGCCGACGGAAGGCCTTTTCTGATAGACCGTCAGATTTCTTGCGCCGGAAGCCCGACTAGCCCGCTCTCGCGGTGAGCAGGGGCTGATAGAAGCCGCTGACGGACGGCTCGTGCCACGTGAGGGAGCTGAAGCCGGCTCTCGCCACGGCGTCGGTGAGCTCGGCTCGGGTCAGTGCCCAGTAGGTGGTGCGGCGGACGCGCACCTCCCACTCCCCCGCGTCGGGCAGCAGTTGGAAGTGCTCCATGTCGTAGCGTTCGCCGTCGTCGTGCCAGTGCCAGAGCTGGAAGGTGACAGTCCGGCCGTCGGAGCCGTACGACACCTGCGGCGGGGTGGCGGCCGGACGGGTCCGGCGGTCTTCGTCGTAGTCGCGGACGCTGAGCAGGAGCAGACCGGCGTCCCGCAGGACCCGACGCATGCCGCTCAGGGCCGTGGCCACATCGTGTCCGGTCAACAGGTGTGGCAGCGCGTTGTCAGCGCAGACGACGGCGTCGAACGCCCCTGGCTGAAAAGGGAGTTGGCGCATGTCCGCGGCGACGGTGGGCAGGGCCGCCCCGCGGGCCCCGGCCTCGGCGGCGGCCCGGGTGGCGGCGCGAGGGCTGAGGTCGGTGCCGACGACCCGGTGGCCGGTCCGGGCGAGGCCGATCGCCTGGGTGCCGATTCCGCAGGCGCAGTCCAGGATCCGGTGCGGGCCGGGGCCGAGCGCACGGGTCAACAGCCCGTCCAGGACGGCGGCTTGGTGGGACATGCTCGCGTCCCAGTCCCGGAAGATGCGGTGGTAGTCGGCGGCGAGATCGTCGTAGAACTCCCGCGGTGAGTACGTCACTCGCCCCTCGCCTGCGGCACGGCCGTCACTCCCCCGTCGCCTCCAGCACCGCCATCGCCGCGTTGTGTCCCGGTACCCCGCTCACTCCCCCGCCCCGCACCGCGCCCGCCCCGCACAGCAGCACGTTCGGGTGGGTGGTCTCCACGCCCCAGCGGCCGGTGTGGTCCTGGGCGTACGGCCAGGAGAGTTCGCGGTGGAAGATGTTGCCGCCGGGCAGCCGCAGGTCGCGTTCCAGGTCGAGCGGCGTCTTCGCCTCGATGCAGGGGCCGCCGTCGGCGTCGACGGCGAGGCAGTCCGCGAGGGGTTCGGCGAGGTGGGCGTCGAGCTGGGCGAGGGTCGACTTGAGGAGTTCCTCGCGTACGGCGTCGTTGTCGCGGTCGAAGAGCCTCGCCGGGGTGTGCAGGCCGAAGAGCGTGAGGGTCTGGTAGCCCTGTTCGACCAGGTCCGGGCCGAGGATCGTCGGGTCGGTGAGGGAGTGGCAGTAGATCTCGGAGGGCGGCGCGGCGGGCAGTTCGCCGGCGGCGGCCTGGGCGTGGGCGGTGGCGAGCTGCTGGTAGCCCTCGGCGATGTGGAAGGTGCCGGAGAAGGCCTCGCGGGGGTCGACCGAGGTGTCGCGCAGCCTCGGCAGCCGCTTGAGCAGCATGTTGACCTTGAGCTGGGCGCCCTCGGCGGGCTCGGGTGGGGTGTCGCCGGTCAGTTCGGCGAGGGCCTGCGGGGGGGCGTTCACGAGGACGTGCCGGGCCGTGACCACCCCTTCGCCCTCGGCCGTGCGGTAGCCGATCTCCGCGGTTCGGCCGTCCGTGGCGATCCGTACCGCCTCATGCCCGGTGGCGAGTACGGCGCCCGCGTCCCGGGCGGCCCCGGCGAGTGCGTCGGTCAGCGCGCCCATGCCGCCGACGGGGACGTCCCAGGCGCCCGTGCCGCCGCCGATCACGTGGTAGAGGAAGCAGCGGTTCTGCGCGAGCGAGGGCTCGTGGGCGTCGGCGAAGGTGCCGATGAGGGCGTCGGTGAGGACCACGCCCCGCACGAGGTCGTCGGCGAAACGGTCCTCGACCGCGACGCCGATCGGCTCCTCGAACAGCACCCGCCAGGCCTCCTCGTCGTCGACCCGGCGGCGCAGTTCGTCCCGCGTCGGCAGCGGCTCGGTCAGGGTCGGGAAGACCCGCTCGGCGACGCAGCCGGTCATGCCGTAGAAGCGCTGCCAGGCCTCGAACTCGCGGTCCGAGCCGGTGAGCCGGGCGAAGGCCTCCCGGGTGCGCCGGTCGCCGCCGCTGACGAGGAGTCCCGTCGGCCGGCCGTCCCGCTCCGCCGGGGTGTACGAGGAGATGGTGCGGGTGCGGACCCGGAAGTCGAGGCCGAGGTCGCGCACGATCTTCTTCGGCAGCAGGCTGACCAGGTACGAGTAGCGCGACAGGCGGGCGTCGACGCCGGCGAAGGGGCGGGTGGAGATCGCGGCGCCCCCGGTGCGGTCCAGCCGTTCGAGGACCAGCACGGAGCGTCCGGCGCGGGCAAGGTAGGCGGCGGCGACCAGGCCGTTGTGTCCGCCGCCGACGATCACGGCGTCGTAGGTCCGGTGTCCCTCGTGTGCGGTCATGGTTCTTCGTAACACGTGATGATCGTCGGCGGCCAGGGGTGTACGGCCAGGTGTCAGCGTCCGCCCGACGCCCGCTGCTGGCGCAGTACCGCGACCCTGCGGTACAGCTCGACGGCCTCGGCGCCGCGGCCGAGCTGTTCCAGGCAGTGGGCCTCGTCGTTGCGGCTGGCGAGGGTGTCGGAGTGGTCGGCGCCCAGCACGCGTTCGCGGGCGGCGGCGACGCGGCGGTACTCGGTGAGGGCGTCGGGCCAGCGGCCCAGCCAGCCGAGGCCGACGGCGACCTCGCGGCGGCTGACCAGGGTGTCGGGGTGGTCGGGTCCGAGGACCCGCTCGCGTATGGCGCAGACGTCGCGGGACTCGGCGAGGGCCTCCTCCCAGCGGCCCAGGCGGCCGAGGTTGACGCCGAGGCCGTGGCGGGCGCGGAGGGTCTCGGGGTGGGTGGGGCCCTGGACGCGGGCGCGGTCGTCGATCAGCTCGCGGTAGAGGGTGAGCGCCTCCGCGCTGCGGCCGAGGCGGCCCAGGCTGATGCCGACCTCGTAGCGGGCGGCGAGGGTGTCGGCGTGGTCGGGGCCGAGGGCCTGGGCGCGGGCCTCGGCGACCTCGCGGTAGGTCTGCAGGGCCTCCGGCCAGCGGCCCAACTGGCCCAGCGCGTAGGCGACTTCGTAGCGGGTGACCAGCGTGTCGGGGTGCTCGGCGCCGAGGACGCGGGCGCGGGCCGCGGCCACGTCGCAGGCCATGCGGTACGAGTCCTCCAGGCGGCCGAGCCGGGAGAGGTTGAAGGCGAGGTTGTGGCGGCAGCGCAGGGTGTCGGGGTGGTCCGGACCCATGCCGCGCTCGCGGGCGGTGAGCACCGACGTATAGACCTGATGGGCGTCGAAGTGCCGTCCCAACTGGCCCAGTACGTACGCCATTTCCTGGCGGGCGGCGAGCGTGTCGGGGTGGTCGGCGCCCAGCGCGCGGGTCCGGGCGGCGGCCACGTGCTTGTACTCCTGGAGCGCGTCGGCGGCGCGGCCGGTGCGGCTGAGGGTGAAGGCGACCTCGTAGCGGCTGGCGAGGGTGTCGGGGTGGTCGGGGCCGAGGAGGTGGGCGCGTTCGGCGGCGACGGCTCGGTGCACCTCGCCGGCCTCCGCCCAGCGGCCGAGCCGGCCGAGGCTGAGGCCCGCGTTGTGCCGTCCGGCGAGTGCGGTGACCGTCTGCCGGGAGGGGGCGGCCGGCTGGTCGGGCTGGGGTTCGTCGGCCCGGCCGCCCGCGGGCCGGGGGATCCACTCGCCGGTGAGCCCGGCCCCGGCGTCAGGGGGTGTGGTGCTGAGGCCGGCGCCGGTGGCCTTGTGGCCGGTGGTCATGCCGCGGGTCCAGGACGGCAGCCGGGCCTCGCGCGAGGTCTCGGGCGGACGCAGCGTCGGCTGCGGGGTCACGACGGTCGGCACATACCTGGGTGTCGTACGGCCGAGAGTGATCCGGCGGCCCAACTCCCGGGCGTCGTGCGGGCGTTGCTCGGGCAGCTTGGCCAGCAGGTCCAGGATGACCTTCTCGAGGTACTCGGGGATCTCCGCGCGCCTGCTGCGCGGGGGCTGCGGCGGGGTGTCGCGGTGGCCGACGAGGATCGCCCAGGCGTCGTCCAGGTCGAAGGGCGGGGCGCCGGTGGCGATCTCGTACAGCACGCAGCCCAGCGAGTACAGGTCGCTGCGCTGGTCGACCTCCGAACCGCCGATCTGCTCCGGGGACATGTAGTGCGGGGTGCCCATCGCGATGCCGGTGCCGGTGAGGCGGGAGGTGAAGCCGATGTCCGCGCCGAGGCGGGCGATGCCGAAGTCGCAGATCTTCACCGTGCCGTCGGTGAGCCGCATGATGTTGGCGGGTTTCAGGTCGCGGTGCACGATGCCCTGTTGATGCGTGTACGCGAGGGCGGCGGCGACCTGGTCGGCGATCTCGACGACCTCGGCGACGGCGAGCGGGTGCTGCTTGTTGTCCTCCAGGAGCTGGCTGAGGTTGCGGCCGTCCAGGAGCTCCATGACCAGGTAGAGGATGCCGTCGGACTCGCCGAAGTCATGGACGACGGTGATCCCGCGGTGCTGGAGGGCGGCGGCCACCCGGGCCTCGCGGCGGAAGCGTTCGCGCAGGACGCGGGTGAAGGCCTGGTCGTGGTGCGGGCCGAGCGGCTTGAGGCACTTCACGGCGACGTGCCGACCCAGCGACTCGTCCCGCGCCCGCCACACCTCGCCCATACCGCCCCGCCCGATCAGGTCGAGCAGCCGGTACCGGCCCTGGATCAGCTTGCTGTCCCCCATCTCCCGCGATCGCCCCCCGCTGGTCCGCGCCCCGCCCTCCCCTGGCTCGTCCAGTATGGCGAGCTATCGTCCGAGTTTGTACGGTGCCGGGCGCGAGCCGGGGCCGAGCCGTGACATGGCGCGGATGATGTGCTTGGGCGGAAGTTGCCAGCGCACACGTGCGGGGACGCAGCGCAGCAGGTTTCCGGTGGCACGCAGTTGCAGGGTGACGGTCCCGGGTTTCGGGGCCGGTCTGCCGTACAGCTCGTGGGCGTACGGCGGCAGGGCGGCGTACGCCAGTTGTGCCACGCGCCGCCACAGCACCTCGCGCGCCGGGACGAGGAGGGGGTGCGTCGGCGGGCGGAGCAGGAAGTCGTCCACTTCGCGTGCTTCGGGTCCGGCGCCGAGTTCGGGCCGCACCTTCTCGAAGTAGGCGGCCATCTCCTCCTGGTTCGCGGGTACGGCGTCGGGGTCGAGGCCCACCAGGCGGGCGCTCGTGCGGTGTTCGGCTATGTAACGGTCGGCCTGCGCGTCCGTGAGCCGGAAACCGGAGCGCCGCGCGACCTGCAGATAGGAGTCGATCTCGGCGCAGTGCACCCACAGCAGCAGCTCCGGTTCGTCGACGCCGTACCGCTCCCCCGTGTCGGGGTCGGTCGCCCCCAGCATGCTGTGGATCTTCCGCACCCGGGCGCCCGCGCGCTCGGCGGCCTCGGTGGTGCCGTAGGTCGTGGTGCCGACGAAGTTGGCCGTCCGCATGAGCCGGCCCCAGGCGTCCTTGCGGAAGTCGGAGTTCTGCATGACTCCGCGCACCGCGCGCGGATGGAGTGCCTGGAGGTAGAGGGCGCGGACACCGGCGACCCACATCATGGGGTCGGCGTGCATCTGCCATGTGACCGACTTCGGTGTGAACAGCCCCGGATCACCCATACCGGCAGGCTAACGCCGCACCCTCGGCATCCCCAGACCGATCCACGAGATGATCTCCCGCTGGATCTCGTTGTTGCCGCCGCCGAAGGTGAAGATGACCGCCGAGCGGTAGCCGCGCTCCAGCTCTCCGTGCAGGACCGCGCCCGCCGAGCCCTCCTTCAGCTCGCCCGCCGCGCCGACGATCTCCATCAGCCAGGCGTAGGCGTCCCGGCGGGCCTCGGAGCCGTAGACCTTGACAGCGGAGGCGTCCTGGGGGGTGAGGGTGCCGTTCTGGACGGCGTTCACCATGCGCCAGTTCATGAGCTTCATCGCGTCGAGCCTGGTGTGGGTCTGGGCGAGGCGGCGGCGCACCCAGGGGAGGTCGACGACGCGGCGGCCGTCGGCGAGCTTGGTCTCCATGGCCCAGCGCTGCACGTCCTGGAGGGCGCGGATCGCCATGGTGCCGTGGGCGGCGAGGGTGACGCGCTCGTGGTTGAGCTGGTTGGTGATCAGCCGCCAGCCCTGGTTCTCGGCGCCGACCCGGCGGGAGAGGGGGACGCGGATGTTCTCGTAGTAGCTGGCCGTGGTGTCGTGGGAGGCGAGGGTGTTGATGAGGGTGCAGGAGTAGCCGGGGTCGGTGGTCGGGACGAGGAGCATGGTGATGCCCTTGTGCGGCGGGGCGTCCGGGTCGGTGCGGGTGGCCAGCCAGACCCAGTCCGCGGTGTCGCCGTTCGTCGTCCAGATCTTCTGCCCGTTGACGACGTACTCGTCACCGTCGCGCACCGCGCGGGTCTTGAGCGACGCGAGGTCGGTGCCCGCGTCGGGCTCGCTGTAGCCGATCGCGAAGTCGATCTCGCCGGCGAGGACCTTCGGCAGGAAGTACGCCTTCTGCTCGTCGGTGCCGTACTGCATGATCGTCGGGCCGACCGTGTTGAGCGCCATCAGCGGCAGCGGTACGCCGGCCTGGGCGGCCTCGTCGAAGAAGATGAACTGCTCCATCGCGGTCAGCCCGCGCCCGCCGTACTCCTTGGGCCAGCCGACGCCGAGCCAGCCGTCCGTGCCGAGGCGGCGGATGGTCTCGCGGTAGAACCGCTTCTGGGCGGCCGGGTCACCGTGCCGGGCGTAGGCGTTGTCGGGCACCAACTCGGCGAAGTACGAGCGCAGTTCGGTGCGCAGCCGCTGCTGCTCGGGCGTGTATTCGAGGTGCACGGCGCCTCCAGGCCTGCCGGTCCGGTCCTGACGGCGCACACCGTAGAACGTGTTCCAGAAATTGGGAATGGCGTCGCATACGGAAACGGAAGTAGGCGGAAAACGGCCAGGGCCCCCGGTGCTCGACCTTTCCGGGGGCCCTGGCCGGTGAAGTGCTCAGTGAGCGACGGGTGTTGCCTGTGCGGCGGCGGTGGCGCGGGCCGGCTTCGGCGCGAGCTCCCGTTCCGCCAGCAGTCCGAAGACCAGCCCGAAGGAGGTCCACAGGGTCACCTGGACGGCCAGGGCCGCCAGCCGGAACTGCCAGAGCAGGGTGGCCGGGAAGGTCTTCGGCACCTCGTTGAAGGACGGCAGGAACGCGTACGCGAGCCCGACCACGAGAAGGAAGAACGCCCCGGCGGCGAGCGTCGCGTTCCAGTTGCCCAGGCGCGGCGCGAGGCGCCTGCCGAGGATCACGGTGGCGACCGCGAGCAGGACGCTGAGCAGGACCATGAGGAAGTAGAGCGCGGTCCGTTTGCCGATGGTGTCGGGGTCGCCGACGGACGGCGGGTTGGCCGGGTACTTCAGGAACGGCACGACGTACACGGCGATCAGGCCAGCGGCCGCCAGGAGCAGTGCGCTGGCGCGCGCCCCGAAACGGCCGATGCGGCCGAGCGCGAAGCAGTACGCGAGGGCGGCGATACCGCCGAACGCGATGCCGTAGACGAGGACACCGGTGGACAGGCCCGCGGTGGACTGCATCGTACGGCTGACGGTCTCGACGCCGTGTTCGTGCGAGTGCGCCTCCTCGTAGGCGATGGCCGCGTCGACGCGCGGTTCACCCAGGAAGTAGGCGACGACCAGGGCGAGCAGGCCCGCGGCGAGTCCCGCGAGCATGCCGCGCACCAGGAGGTTGCGGACGGTTGCGGAGTTCATGGGCTCGTACGTTCTCCCCCGGCCGTCAGTGGCAGGGGAAGCCGAGCAGGTGGCGGGCGTCGTGCACCCACTCGTGCACGTTGTCCCCGCTCATCACGGTGGTGGCGCCCTGCTCGGCGCCGACGAAGTAGAGCAGGACCAGCATCAGGATGCCGAAGAAGACCGCCCAGGGGACGATCGCGCCGATCGGCAGCTTCGCCGGTACGGCGGTGGGGGTGGTGGTCGGCTGAGCGACAGACTGCGCCATGGCAGGCCCTCCTGGGGAACTCGCGTCCCGTCTCGGTGGTGCACAGGACGACGGGCGGGTCTGACTTGCCCGGCGCGCACCCAGGGTGCGTGCCCGGCATACAGTGGCGCGACCGTGCCGGAGTCTCACCGGCTTCCGCAGTGCCGTCGTCAATATCCACGAGAAGGTACCGCGAAGCGGGGTCCCGGCCAAGAGCGCGTGAAACCGGCGCGAGCGCTCCTGGGGAGCCGTTTTCGCCGGTGGATCAAGGGACTTGAAGGGATGTCGGGCGCGGGATGGACGTATGACGAGCCGAGTGATCTTGATCTCACCGGCGATCACGGCGGCCCTCCGGGAGGCCCGCTTCGACGACGGATGCCCCCTCGACGGCACGGGGTTGCGGCAGGCACGGGCGGCCGTCGGCACACTTCCCGAGGCCGTACGCACGGTCTCCTCCCCCACGGTCCGCTGCCGCGAGACCGCGGACGCGCTGGGTCTCGATGCCGTGGACGCACCGGAGTTGGCGGGGCTGGACGCGGGACGCTGGCGCGGGGCGACGCTGGCGGAGGTGAGCGAGCGGGAGCCCGAGGCGCTGGCCCGCTGGCTGTCGGACCCCGGATCCGCCCCGCACGGCGGGGAGTCGGTGTCGGCGCTGTGCGACCGGGTCGAGGGCTGGCTGGGGTCGGCCGCGGAGGGGCGGACGCTCGCCGTGGCCGAGCCCGAGGTGGTACGGGCCGCGGTGGTACGGACGCTCGGTGCGCCGGAGTCGGCCTTCTGGCGCACGGACGTTCCGCCGCTGACCGCCGTCGAGTTCAGCGGCAGGTCGGGACGCTGGAACGTCCGGCTCGGCCGGCCGCTGGGCGTCGAAGTGCTCTGAGCGGCGGCTCAGCGCGCGGTTCAGCGCGTCAGCTCTGCGCGTCAGTTCAGCGTGGCGAGGAAGTCCGTGCAGGCCTGTGCGCACTCGCGGCAGGCCTTCGCGCCGTCCTCGGCGTTCGGCTGCGCGTCGAAGACGTGGGCGCACTCCAGGCTCACGGTGCGGCACCATTCCACCTGCATGCGCATGCCGGCCTCGTCCAGCCGGTTCTGCTCCGACAGCACGCGGCAGGTCGCGTCGCACACCTCCGCGCACATGATGCCCTTGCGTCGTGCGAGTTCATGTTGCTGTGTTCCGTCCGGATCCACGAGGCTCGCGCGCAGCGCACACGCCCGTGCGCACTCGGTGCATGCCTGTGCGCACGCGAAGCGGTCCTCCAGGAACCGGAAGAGCTCCTGTTGGGATGTAGTCGAAGTCACACTGCGCGAGTAGCCGGTGACCGTCGCGTCAAACCCCGGGTTCCCGGGCCTTTCCGGGTGCTCGGCCGGGTGCAGGAGTGTGCTGGTTCATGGTGGAGGTCACGGGTACCCGCGTGCCATGAACAGCACATGGACGGACATCGCCGCAAGCAGTGCCTCCGCGATGGGCCTCATCGCGGCAGGTGTGGTCATCGTGGCCCTGCTGCTGGGCGCCTTCGTGCTGGGTGCCCGCATCCGGCGCCGTGAGCCGCGCCCGCCGCGCCCGGAGGAGCAGCCGCGAGTACCGGACGAGGGTCCGGTGCGTGAGGTGCTGGAGAGCCGCGAGCCCGACGAGGTGCCCCGCGGTGACACCCGGCTGACCCCGCACGAGCTGCCGGGGCACGGCAACTCGCCCAGCCGCAGCGCCCCGTCGAAGCCGCGGCCCCGCTGGCGCGAGGGCGGCAGCGGGTCGTTCGGCAGCGGCGGCCCGGGCGTCGGCTGACGCCGGGACCGGCACACCCGTCACGGGAGGAATCGAGACCCATGACCGACCCCACTCGCAGCACCCTGCCCCTGCCCGACTACGACCACCTCCCGATCGGCGGCCTGGAGAGCCGCGTACGGTCGCTGACGGAGGAGGAGGTCGAGAGCCTGCTGACGTACGAGCAGGCGCACGCCGACCGGCTGCCGGTGACGGAACTCCTCTCCGCCCGCCTGGAACAGCTGCGCACGGGCGCCGAGCCGACCTCGGGCGACCCGGGCGCGCTCCGCCCCGAACAGGGCGAGCGCCGCACCGGTTCACCTGTCTCCCCGGCGACCTCGTCGCAGCCCTTCAGCCCGCCGCCGCACGGCACGCCCGACCAGCGGGGGAAGCCGAAGGGCGACCGCACCTGAGCGCGGACGGCGCAGGTCACCTGCTGTCGCTGCGCTCGGTGCCGTCCGCGAGTGCCGCCCGTCCCGCCTCCAGCCGGGCCGCCGGGATCCGGAACGGCGAGCAGGAGACGTAGTCCAGGCCGATCCGGTGGAAGAAGTGGATCGAGTCGGGGTCGCCGCCGTGCTCGCCGCACACGCCCGTCTCCAGACGCGGGTCGACGGCACGGCCGGCCTCGACGGCGAGCTCCACCAGCCGCCCGACGCCCTCCTGGTCGATCGAGTCGAACGGGGACACCTCGAAGACCCCCTTGTCCAGGTAGAGCGGGAAGAACGACGCCTCAGCGTCGTCCCGGGACAGACCCCAGGTCGTCTGGGTGAGGTCGTTGGTGCCGAACGAGAAGAAGTCGGCGGCCTCGGCGATGCGGGCGGCGGTGAGCGCTGCCCGCGGCAGCTCGATCATCGTGCCGATCGGGCAGTCGAGGGCCGTACCGGTCTCGGCGGCCACCTCGGCGAGGACGCGTTCCGTCTCGGCCCGGGCCAGCCGCAGCTCCTCGACCGTGCCGACGAGCGGGATCATGATCTCGGCGCGCGGCCGGCCGCCGGCGCTCAGGCGGGCGGTGACCGCCTCGGCGACGGCCCGCACCTGCATGGCCATCAGGCCGGGCACGGCGAGACCCAGGCGGACACCGCGCAGGCCCAGCATGGGGTTCTGCTCGTGCATGCGCTCGACGGCGGCGAGGAGTTCGCGCTCGCGCGGGTCGGGTTCGGCGGCCTCGGCCAGGTGGACGGCGAGCTGGGTGCGGTCGGGCAGGAACTCGTGCAGCGGCGGGTCCAGGAGCCGGATCGTCACGGGCAGCCCGTCCATCGCCTCCAGGATGGCGGTGAAGTCCGCGCGCTGCAGCGGCAGCAGCGCGGCGAGGGCCTGCTCGCGCGCGGTGTCGTCGGGCGCGAGGATCATCGCCTCGACCAGGGTCCTGCGTTCGCCGAGGAACATGTGCTCGGTGCGGCACAGGCCGATCCCCTGTGCCCCGAGGCTGCGGGCGCGCGCAGCGTCCTCGGGGGTGTCGGCGTTGGCCCGCACCTCCAGGCGCCGTACGGAGTCGGCGTGGGCGAGCGCGCCCAGGACCGCTTCGGTGAGCGGGCCGGACGCGGTGCCGTTCTCCAGCGCACGGCCGACGTCGGACGCGGTGAGTGGGAGCGCACCCAGGTGGACGGTGCCGGCGGTGCCGTCGACGGAGACGGTGTCGCCCTCCCGTACGACCGCTCCGGACGTCGTGGTGAACCGGCGGGCGTCCGGGTCGACGGTGAGCGCCTCGGCGCCGCACACGCACACCTTGCCCATGCCGCGGGCGACCACGGCGGCGTGGCTGGTCTTGCCGCCCCGGCTGGTCAGCACCGCCTGTGCGGCGATCATGCCGGGCAGGTCGTCGGGGGTGGTCTCCCGGCGGACCAGGACCACGGCCTCGCCGGCCGCCGCCCGGCGCACCGCTTCGGCGGAGTCGAAGACGACGGCACCGACCGCGGCGCCGGGTGAGGCGGGCACGCCGTGCGCGAGGGGTACGTCGTCGGGGGTGGTGTCGAAGCGGGGGAACATCAGTCGGGTCAGCTCCGCGCCGTCGACGCGGGCCACGGCCTCGTCCGCGGTGATCGTGCCCTCCTCGCGGAGGTCACGGGCGATGCGGAAGGCGGCCTCCGCGGTGCGCTTGCCGACCCTGGTCTGCAGGATCCACAGCTTGCCGCGCTCGACGGTGAACTCCACGTCGCACAGGTCGCGGTAGTGGTTCTCCAAGGTGCGCAGATGGTCGCCGAGTTCGACGTAGGAGCGCGGGTCGAGCGTCTTGAGCTCGCTCAGGGGAAGCGCGTCGCGCACTCCGGCGACGACGTCCTCGCCCTGGGCGTCGGGCAGGTAGTCGCCGTACATGCCGCGTTCGCCGGTGGCGGGGTCGCGGGTGAAGGCGACTCCGGTGCCGGAGTCCGTGCCGAGGTTGCCGAACACCATGGCCTGGACGTTGACGGCGGTGCCGAGGTCCTCGGGGATGTGCTCGCGACGGCGGTAGACGCGGGCGCGCTCGGTGTTCCAGGAGTCGAAGACGGCCCGGATGGCCCGGGCCAGCTGCTCGGCCGGGTCCTGCGGGAAGTCCTCGCCGGTCTCCTTGCGGATGATCGCCTTGAACTCCTCGGTGATCACGGCGAGTTCACCGGTGTCCAGGAGGTGGTCGTCGGCCACCCCACGCCGCTCCTTGTGCTCGGCGATGGCCCGCTCGAACAGGTCCCCGTCCACACCCATCACGGTGTGGCCGAACATCTGGACGAGCCTGCGGTACGAGTCCCAGGCGGACCTCTCCTGCCCGGACGCCTTGGCGAGCCCGGTGACGGAGCGGTCGTTGAGCCCGATGTCGAGGATGGTCTCCATCATGCCGGGCATGGAGAACCGGGCACCCGAGCGCACGGACACCAGCAGGGGGTCGTCGGGTGCGCCGAGGCCGCGGCCCATGGCCCGCTCCAGGCCGGCCAGCGCCTGCGCGGCCTCGACGCCCAGCTCGGGCGGCTCCTCGCCCGTGCGCAGGTAAACCTTGCAGGCGTCGGTGGTGACGGTGAAGCCGGGCGGGACGGGCAGTCCGATCCTGGTCATCTCGGCGAGTCCGGCGCCCTTGCCGCCGAGCAGGGCGGCCATGTCCCGGCCGCCCTCGGCGAACGCGTACACGTACTTCGTCGGCTTGCTCATTCCAGTGGCCTCTCAGGCGTGCGGGACGACTGCCACGGGGCAGCCGACGTGGTGGATGGCGGCATGGGTGACGGGGCCGGTGCGCGGGCCCGTGGGACGTTCGGTGGTGCGGCGGCCGACGACGAGCAGCCCGGCTCCGGAGGCGGCCCGCACCAGCACGGACTGGGGACGGCCCTCGGTCACGGTCTCGACGACCTCGACACCGGGGTATTTCTCACGCCAGACCTCCAGTACGGCGGTGAGGAAACCCAGCCATTCCCCGGCCCGCTCGGGCGGGTCCACCAGGGCGACGTCGCCGGGGCCCAGCGAGATCGCGGAGGGCTGCTGCCATGCGTGCACGACCCGCAGGCGCGCGCCGCGCAGCCGGGCCTCCTCGAAGGCGAACTCGATCACCTCGTCGCACGGGTCGCCGAGGTCGATGCCGAGGACGACGTCCCGGTAGCCGGTACGGGTGGACCCGCTCCCGTCGCCGTCCGGCAGGTGCTCGTCGGCGGCCTCCTCACCGGCCCGGACGAGGACGACCGACCGCTCGGCCCTCGCCACGACCCCCAGGGCGACCGAGCCGACCAGGAAGCCGGTGAACCCGCTCAGCCCGCGCGAGCCCAGCACCAGCAGGTCCGCCTCGCCGCAGGCCTTCAGCAGGGCCGCGGTGGCGGGGCCTTCGACCTGCTCGTCGGGGTCGAGCCGGACTTCGGGGCAGGTACGGCGGACGCGGCTTTCCGCCTCACGGAGGGAACGGCGAGCGAGGTGCCGCTGGGCGGCCGTCGCGGCTTCGCCGTCCTCCTGGCGGGGGTGCCAGTTCCAGGCGTGCAGGAGCCGCAGCGGCCGGTCACGGCGGACGGCCTCACGGGCTGCCCACTCCGCGGCTGCAAGGCTCTCGGGGGATCCGTCGACTGCGGCGATGACGGGCGGAAGCATGATGCGCACCTCCAGCGCTCGGTCTGCTCCTCGCTTCCAGCCTCGTCCCGGGCCCCGTCGGCAGGTATGGGCCGCCAGGTCTCCGACCGGGACCGTTCGGCCCCTGCGCATACCGGGGGCGCGCGAGGAGCGTGGGAGGCCCACGGCGCGGAAGGCGGCAGGCCATGCAACGAGAGATCATCGCCGGTGTCGACCGGTCGGCACGCAGCCGTGCCGCGGCCGACTGGGCCACGCACGAGGCGCTGCTGCGGGCGCTGCCCCTTCGAGTGGTGCATGTGGCACCGCCGCCGCCCCTGGACCCCGTGGAGCAGTGGCCGTACCGGCCCCGGACCGTGGCCGAGCGCGCGGCGGCCGAACTCACCACCCGGCATCCGGCCCTGACGGTCCGGCCGACCAGCCTCACCGGGACACCGGGGCCCGCCCTGCTCGCGGCGGAAGGACACGCGGAGCTGCTGGTGGTGGGGCTGCGCGGCGAAGGCGGGCACGCCGGGATCGCCGTGGGCTCGACCGCGACGTATCTGGCGTCGCAGTCCCTCCACCCGGTCGTCCTGGTGCCCGGAACCTGGCCCGCCGAAGGTCCTCCGCGTCCTTCCGCCGGCGTGGCCGTGGGCGTGGACGCGCACGACCCGTCGGGCGACGCGCTGGACTTCGCCTTCGAGGCGGCCCGGCTGCGCGGCGCGCGGCTGCACGCCGTGTACGCCTGGAGGCTGCCCGCGCGCGCCGCCGACTCGCCCTTGCCCGTCCTGGAGGAGGACCGCGCCACGTGGGAGGACCAGGAGGTGCAGCAGCTGTCCGACGCGCTGCGGCCGTGGCGCGCGAAGTACCCGGACGTCGACGTGCTGGAGGACGTCGTGCTGTTCACCCCGCCGGAGGCTCTCGTGCACGCCTCGGCGGGCGCCGAACTGCTGGTCGTCGGACGGCGCTCCGCGTCCGGCTCCGCGCTTGCGGAGCTGCTGGAGCACAGCCGTTGCCCGGTGGCCGTCGTGCCGTCGTAGTCCGGGAGGGTCGGCCCCTGTCGTGGGGTCGTTCGGCCCATGCTGGGCGCGGCGCCGTCGGCGCACCGTGAGGACCATGAGGACGCGGACACGGATCGCCGTCATCGGGGTCGGCAACGAGTTCCGGCGGGACGACGGCGTGGGCTGGGCCGTGCTCGCCCGGCTGCGGGAGCGCGCCGCGCGCAGGCCGCTGCCCCCGGGCACGGTCCTCGCCACCTGCGACGGGGACCCCGGCCGGCTGATCGGGCTGTGGGAGGGCACCGACCTCGCGGTGGTCGTGGACGCGGCCCATGCCCACCCGGGCACACCCGGCAGGGTGCACCGCCTGGAACTCGACGCCGGCTGTCTGGCGCACCCGCCGACGACCAGCTCGCACGGCCTCGGCCTCGGCGAGGCGGTCGAGCTGGCGCGGGTGCTGGGCCGGCTGCCGGAGCGTCTGATCGTGTACGCCGTGGAGGGCGCCGACGGTGCGCTGGGCACCGGCCTGTCTCCCGCCGTCGAGGCCGCCGTCGAACCGCTCGTCACAGCCGTCGAGTTCGAGCTCGCCCGGCACCGGGGGGCTGCGGCGGGGAGGCCGGCATGACCGTGCGGCGCTTCCAGGTGGAGGGCATCGTCCAGGGCGTCGGCTTCCGGCCGTTCGTGTACCGCACCGCGTCCGCACTCGGCCTGGCCGGCTGGGTGGCCAACGTCAACGGGCACGTGGAGGGCGAGGTCGCCGGGCCGTCCCGCACCATCGACGAGTTCGCCGTCCGGCTGCGCACCGACGCGCCGGCCCTCGCCCGGGTGCGCCACGTCCGGCTGACGGCCGGACCGCCCCGGCCGGCGTACGGCGCAGGCTTCAGGGTCCGGCACAGTGTCCCCACCGCCGCTGCCGCCACCTCCCGGGAGATCCCGCCCGACGCGGCGATCTGCGCCGCCTGCCTGGCCGAGCTGCACGACCCCGGCGACCGCCGCCACCGCTACCCGTTCATCAACTGCACCGACTGCGGCCCGCGCGCCACGATCATCGAGGACCTGCCGTACGACCGGGTCCGCACCACCATGCGCGGCTTCCCTCTCTGCCCGCAGTGCGCGGCCGAGTACGCCGATCCGGCGGACCGCCGCTTCCACGCCGAGCCCGTCGCCTGTCCCCGTTGCGGCCCGCGGCTGGCCTGGGAGGAGCTGCGTGGCGAGGAGGCGCTGCGGGCCGCGGTCAAGGCCGTCGAGGGCGGCGGGATCGTCGCCCTGAAGGGAATCGGCGGCTTCCAGCTGGTGTGCGACGCCGGCGA
Source organism: Streptomyces sp. NPDC047081 (assembly GCF_040643775.1). Taxonomy (NCBI): domain Bacteria; kingdom Bacillati; phylum Actinomycetota; class Actinomycetes; order Kitasatosporales; family Streptomycetaceae; genus Streptomyces; species Streptomyces sp. NPDC047081. The sequence continues at coordinate 147,026 of NZ_JBEYUY010000017.1, forward strand.
TCCGTCGGCAGTGTCGGAACTGCGGCGCCGCAAGAACCGGCCGACGAAACCGTTCGCCGTGATGGTCCGTGACCTGGACACGGCCGCCCGGCTGGCCCGGATCGGTGCCGCCGAGGAGCGGGCCCTGACCTCCCCGGAACGCCCGGTGGTCCTGCTGGGGCGGCCCCGACGGCACGGCGCCGACCCGCTCGCCCCCGAGGTGCATCCCGGTCTGACCCGTGTGGGCCTGTTCCTGCCCACCACCGGCCTGCACCACCTCCTCCTCGACGAGTTGGCCCGCCCCCTCGTGGTGACCAGCGGCAACCTCGCCGACGAACCCATCGCCGTCGACGACGCCGAGGCCCGGCGCTCGCTGACCGGCGTCGCGGACGGCTTCCTCACCCACGACCGGCCCATCCGGTCCCGCTACGACGACTCGGTGGTGCAGTTCGCCGGACGCACCCGCATCACGGTCCGCCGGGCCCGCGGGCTCGCCCCCGCCCCGCTGCCGCTCGCCGTGGACGAGCCGGTCGCGGGGGCCGGGGCCCAGCTGAAGCACACGTTCACCCTGGCCGCCGACGGCCGGGCCCACCTCGGCCCGCACATCGGGGACCTGGCCGACCTCACGACCCACGAGGCGTTCGTGGCATCGTACGAACATCTCAAGCACCTCACCGGCATCGAGCCGACGGTCCTCGCCCACGACCTGCATCCCGGCTACCTGTCCACGCAGTGGGCCCAGGACCAGCCGCTGCGGCGGATCCCGGTGCAGCACCATCACGCGCACGTGGCCGCCTGCGCGGCCGAGCACGGGGTGCAGGGGCCGTTCCTCGGGGTGGCCTACGACGGTCTGGGCCTGGGCGACGACGGCAGCCTGTGGGGCGGCGAGATCCTCGTCGCCGATCTGCGCGGCTACCGCCGCGTGGGCAGGTTCGCGACCGCGCCGCTGCCCGGCGGCGACGCGGCGGTGCGCCATCCGTCCCGTACGGCCCTGGGCCATCTGTTCGGCGGCGAGACACTGGGCTCTCCGCATCCGTACCCGTGGCTCACCCGGCACTTCACCGACCGGCTCGACCCGGCCGAGGTCGCCGTGGTGCGGGCCATGGTCGCGCGCGGCGTCAACTGCCCGCGCGCGTCGAGTGCCGGCCGGCTCTTCGACACGGTCGCGGCGCTGCTGGGCCTGTGCGACCGAGCCGGGTACGAGGGTGAGGCGGCCGTGCTGCTCGAAGCGGCGGCCGGCGACGAGCACGCGGCGGCCCTCGCCCACCGGGTGGTGCGGGCGCAGGGGCTGTGGGTGTACGACTCCGCACCGACGCTGACGGACCTGTTGACGCGGCGGCTGGACGGCGAACCGGTGGAGCGGCTGGCCGCGGCCTTCCATCTGACGCTCGGGATCGTGACGGCGGAGCTGGTGGCGCGGGCCGTGGCCGAGGGGGCGCCGCACACGGTGTGTCTCGGCGGGGGTTGCTTCGTGAACCGGAGGCTGCTGACGGAGGTGAAGCGGCGGCTGCACGCGCAGGGGCTGCGGGTGCTGGTCGGCGGGGAGGTCCCGGTCGGGGACGGCGGCATCAGTTACGGACAGGCGGCGGTCGCGGCGGCGCGGCTGGCCGGGGAGGAGTGAACGCGTATGTGCCTCGGTATCCCGGGACGGGTCGTGGAGGTGTACGACGACGCGGGGCTGCGGATGGCGACGGTGGATTTCGGCGGGGTTCGGCGTGAGGTGTGTCTGAGCTGCACCCCTGATGCCGACGTCGGTTCGTACGTGATCGTGCATGTCGGGTTTGCGATCACCTTGGTCGATGAGGGGGAGGCTCTGCGGACGCTCGCTGTGCTGCGGGCCATGGCGGGGGCCGTGGAGGGGGAGTTGGGGGAGCCCCTTCCGTGAAGTGGCTGGTCGCGCCCACGCGGCGGAGCCGCACATCGATACAGCCCCGCGCCCCTGGCGGCGTTGGGGATCCGGTCGGCTGGATTGGCAGGGCCGGTTGGCCCCTGCCGTGGGCCGGTGTCGACGTCAGAGGCTGGAAGCGGAGCGAGCTACGAGGAGGAGCGTCATGACCGCAGCCCCGGCCGTGCTCGATCGGGACGGGCTCAGTGCCCTGGTGAAGGTGCTCGTGGCGGACGGGCGGACCGTTGTCGGGCCGACCGTGCGGGACGGGGCGATCGTGCTGTCCGAGCTGACCTCGGCCGACGCGCTGCCGTACGGGTGGGGTGTCGAGCTGGAGGCCGGGCACTACCGGTTGGTGGCCCGGGAGGACGGTGCCGCCTTCGCGCACAGCGCCGGGCCGCAGTCCTGGAAGAACTTCCTGCACCCCTCGCGGGAGCGGTTGTGGAGCGCCGACCGGACGGCGCGGGGCGAGGTGTCGTTCACCGCGCACGAAACCGCGGCGCCGTCGTACGCCTTTCTCGGTGTCCGGCCCTGTGACCTGCGGGCCATCGCGGTGCAGGACCGGGTGCTGACCGGTGGTCGGTACGCGGACGACGGGTACGGGAAGCGGCGCCGGGGTGCGCTGCTGATCGCCGCCGAGTGCACCGAGCCGGGGGCGACCTGCTTCTGCGTCTCCATGGGCGGCGGGCCGGCGGCCGATCCCGGCTACGACCTGGCGCTGACCGAGGTGGTGGACGAGAAGGGGCACCGGTTCCTGGTGCGGGCGGGCAGCGAGGAGGGCGCCCGGCTGCTGGAGCAGGTCCCGCACCGGGACGCCGACGCCGTCACGGAGAGCACCGCCCGCTCCTCGGTGGAGGCGGCCCGGGACCGGATGGGCCGCTCGATGCCTCCGGTCGGCCTGCGGGAGCTGATGGGGGCGAGCCTGGACGCCGAACGCTGGAACGACGTCGCCGAGCGCTGTCTGACCTGCGGCAACTGCACCATGGTCTGTCCGACCTGCTTCTGCACCACCACGGAGGAGGTCACCGACCTGACCGGTGACCACACCGAGCGCTGGCAGCGCTGGGACTCCTGCTTCGACCTGGACTTCTCGTATCTGCACGGCGGCTCGGTGCGCCGTTCGCCGCGCAGTCGGTACCGGCAGTGGCTGACCCACAAACTGTCCACCTGGCACGACCAGTTCGACACCTCCGGATGCGTCGGCTGCGGACGGTGCATCGCCTGGTGCCCGGCCGGCATCGACATCACCGAGGAAGTGGCCGCGCTGGACGCCGAACGCGGAACGGAGGCGCACTGATGCCCCCCTCGATCGCCCTGCGCATGAACCACGCCCTGCCGCCCGAGCACCGTGAGCGGCTGCTGCGCGTCGGCCGCGAGGCCGAGTTCCGGCCGGGCACCCGTCTCTTCGAGGAGGGCGGGAACGCGAACAGGTTCTGGATCCTGCGCGGCGGCACCGCCGCCCTGGACATGCACGTGCCCGGCCGCCGCCCGCCGGTCGTCGAGACCATCGGCATCGGCGACCTGCTCGGCTGGTCCTGGCTGTACGAGCCGTTCGTCTGGCAGCTCGGCGCGGTGGCCGTGACGCCCCTGCAGGCCTACGAGTTCGACGCGGTCGCCATACGGCTGATGTGCCTCGACGACCCCGAGTTCGGGCGGGCCGTGGAGCACTGGGTCGGCCGCGTGCTCGCGCACCGGCTCAACGCGGCCCGCGCCCGGCTGGTGGACCTGTACGGGATCTACGAGACGAAGGACGAGCGATGACGGCCGTGCCGGTCCCCCATCGCGTGGTCGCCCTGCGGGCGGAGACCGCGGACACGGTGACGCTGCGCTTCGAACCGGTCGCCGCCGCGCTCCCCGAGTTCCTGCCCGGGCAGTTCGCGATGGTGCACTCCTTCGGCCGCGGCGAGATCCCGGTCTCCGTGAGTTCCGTGCAGGCCACCGGAGGTCTCGCGCACACGGTGCGTTCCGTGGGCGCCGTCTCCGACGGACTGTGCTCGGCGCGGGTCGGGGACGTCGTCGGCATCCGCGGGCCCTACGGCACTCCGTGGGAACCGGAGCGGGCGCGCGGCCGGGACATCGTGATCGTGGCGGGCGGCATCGGGTTCGCCCCGCTGCGGCCGCTGATCCTCGCCGTGCTGGCCGAGCCGGCCGCCTACCAGCGGGTCAACATCCTGATCGGGGCGCGGACCCCGAGCGACCTCATCGCCCGCGCGGAGGTGGCCAGTTGGGCCACGGCGTACACCGGGATCACGGTGGACCAGCCCGAGGTGGACTGGCGCGGAGACGTCGGCGTGGTCACCCAGCTGCTGGGGCGGGCGCACTTCGAGCCGGAGGAGACGACGGCCTTCGTGTGCGGTCCCGAGCCGATGATCCGGGCCACCTCGCGGGAGCTCGCGCACCTCGGTGTGCCCCGCGACCAGGTGCAGGTGTCGCTGGAGCGGAACATGCGCTGCGCGACCGGGCACTGCGGGCACTGCCAGCTCGGCCCGCTCCTGGTGTGCCAGGCGGGTCCCGTCGTGGACTGGGAGCGTGCCGAACCCCTGCTCTCGGTAAGGGAGTTGTGAGATGGCCGACGTGAAGACCAGGCCCCGGCTCGCCGTGTTCAAGCTGGCCTCCTGCGACGGCTGCCAGCTGACCCTGCTCGACTGCGAGGACGAACTCCTGGCGCTGGCGGGCGAGGTGGACATCTCGCACTTCCTGGAGGCGTCCAGCGCGGTGGCGCCCGGCCCCTACGACCTCTCGCTGGTCGAGGGCTCGATCACCACCGCCGCGGACGCCGAGCGGATACAGGCCATCCGCGCCGCCTCCCGGCACCTGGTGACCATCGGGGCGTGCGCCACGGCCGGCGGCATCCAGGCCCTCAGGAACTTCGCGGACGTCGACGAGTTCCGGCGCACCGTCTACGCGCACCCCGAGTACATCTCCACGCTCGCCACCTCGACGCCCGTGTCCGCCCATGTGGACGTCGACTTCGAGCTGCGCGGCTGCCCCATCGACCGCCGGCAGCTCATCGAGGTGATCACCGCTTACCTCGCCGGGCGCAAGCCGGACGTGCCGGACCACAGCGTGTGCTTCGAGTGCAAGCGCCGCGGCACGGTCTGTGTCACGGTCGCGCACGGCACGCCCTGTCTGGGCCCGGTCACACACGCCGGGTGCGGGGCGCTCTGTCCGGCGTACCACCGCGGGTGCTTCGGCTGCTTCGGCCCGTCCGGGTCGGTGAACCTGCCCGCGCTGATCCCGTTGCTGCGCCGCGACGGCCTCGACGAGGACGCCGTGGGGCGCTTCCTGCACACCTTCAACACCGCCGCCTTCGAAGAGGAGTTGGGCAAGTGACGCACCGCGGATCCCGTGTCCTGCACGTCGGCTCGCTGTCCCGGGTCGAGGGCGAAGGAGCCCTGCGGCTGCGTGTGCACGACGGCACGGTCACCGACGCGCGGCTGGAGATCTACGAACCGCCGCGGTTCTTCGAGGCGTTCCTGCGCGGCCGTTCGTACACCGAGCCGCCGGACATCACGGCGCGGGTGTGCGGGATCTGCCCGGTGGCGTACCAGATGAGCGCGTGCGCGGCGATCGAGGACGCGTGCGGGGTGAGCGTCGATCCGGTGATCCGGGACCTGCGCCGGCTGCTGTACTGCGGGGAGTGGATCGAGAGCCAGGTCCTGCACATCTATCTGCTGCACGCCCCGGACTTCCTGGGCCGGACCAGCGCGATCGAGCTGGCCCGCACCCATCGGGCCGAGGTGGAACGGGGGTTGAGGCTGAAGAAGGCCGGCAACTCCCTGATGGAGGTGATCGGCGGCCGGGCGGTGCATCCCGTGAACGTGCGGCTCGGCGGCTTCCACCGGGTGCCGACGCGCGAGGAACTGCGCCCGCTGCACGAGGAGTTGAAGCAGGCGCTCGACGACGCGTGGGAGACCGTGCGCTGGGTGGCCGCCTTCGAGTTCCCGGACGCCCGGGTCGAGGCCGATCTGCTGGCGCTGGCCGAGCCGGACACGTACGCCATCGAGGGCGGCACCCCGACGGTGCTGCGCGCGGACGGCTCCACCGCCTCCTTCCCGGTGCGGGAGTTCACCGAGCACGTCACCGAGACCCACGTGGAGCGCTCCACCGCGCTGCACTCGCGGCTCGACGGCCGGCTGCATCTCACCGGCTCCCTGGCCAGGTTCGCGATCGGCGGGGCACGGCTGTCGCCGGTCGCGCTGGAGGCGGCCGTGGAGGCGGGGCTGGGCGATCCGCGCGAGGGCGCGGTGTGCCGCAACCCGTTCCGGTCGATCCTGGTCCGGGCCGTGGAGAGCGTGTACGCCGTCTCCGAGGCGCTGCGGATCATCGAGGCGTACGAACCGCCGGCGCACCCGTACACGGAGGTGCCCCCGGTCGCGGGCGTCGGCCACGGCGCCACCGAGGCACCGCGCGGAATGCTCTACCACCGCTACGAGCTGGACGCCGACGGCATCGTCACCGATGCCCTGATGGTGCCGCCGACGGCCCAGAACCAGGGCGCGATCGAGGACGACCTGCGCCGGCTGGCGCAGCACGCGATCGGTGAACACGACCCGGACGACGACGAGTTGACGGCACTGTGCGAGCGGGCGATCCGCAACCACGACCCGTGCATCTCGTGCTCCACCCACTTCCTCGACCTGACGGTCGTCCGTACCTCGGGTCCGACCACGGGAGGCTGCGATGCCTGAATCTCCGTACACCGTGAGCGATGTGATGACGCACACCGTCGTCGCCGTCGGCAGCGAGGCGCCCTTCAAGGAGATCGTCGAACTGCTCGACCAGTGGAAGGTCAGCGCCCTGCCCGTCCTGGCGGGCGAGGGCCGGGTCGTGGGGGTGGTGTCCGAGGCGGATCTGCTGGCCAAGGAGGAGTTCCGGGACACCGACGAGGGCGATCCCACAGAGCGCAAGAAGGCGGGTGCGGTGACCGCGGGCGAGCTGATGAGCGCCCCGGCCGTGACCGTGCACGCCGACGCCTCGCTGGCCGAGGCCGCCCGGATCATGGCCCGCCGGCACGTCAAGCGACTGCCCGTCGTGGACGCGGTGGGCCTGCTGCAGGGTGTGGTGAGCCGCAGTGACCTGCTGAAGGTGTTCCTGCGGGACGACGAGGAGATCGCCGGGGAGATCCGGCACAGCGTGCTCGGCCAGCTCCCGGTGACCTCTCCCCTGACGGTGGGCGTCCAGGAGGGCGTGGTCACGCTGAGCGGCTCCCTGCCCGACCGGATGCTGGTGCCCGTGGTGGCGCGCGCGGTGCGGGCGGTGGAGGGGGTCGTGGACATCCGGCTCGACCTCACGCACCGATGAAGTACCTCGACGAGTACCGCGATCCCGTCCTCGCCCGGCGCCTGTTGGACGAGCTGCGGCAGACCGCCACCCGGCCCTGGCGGATCATGGAGGTGTGCGGCGGGCAGACCCACACCCTGGTCCGCCAGGGCATCGACGAGCTGCTGCCCGCCGGGATGCGGATGATCCACGGCCCGGGCTGCCCGGTCTGCGTCACCCCGCTGGAGACCCTGGACCGTGCCATGGCCATCGCGGCCCGCCCCGGGGTGATCCTCACAAGCTTCGGCGACATGCTGCGCGTCCCCGGCACGGACACCGACCTGTTGTCGCTGCGGGCCCGCGGCGCGGACGTCCGGGTCGTGTACGCACCGATGGACGCCGTACGCCTGGCCGCCGCGCACCCCGACCGCGAGGTGGTCTTCCTCGCCGTCGGCTTCGAGACGACCGCGCCGGCCAACGCGATGGCCGTACTGCACGCGGCCCGCCTGGGCCTGGCCAACTTCTCGATGCTGGTCAGCCATGTCCTCGTACCGCCCGCCATGACGGCGCTGCTCGACGACCCCGACTGCGAGGTGCAGGCCTTCCTCGCCGCCGGGCACGTGTGCGCGGTGATGGGCTGGACCGAATACGAGCCGATCGCCGCCCGCTACGAGGTCCCCGTCGTGGTCACCGGCTTCGAGCCGCTGGACCTGCTGGAGGGCATCCTGATGGCGGTGCGGCAGCTGGAGGACGGCCGGGCCGAGGTGGAGAACCAGTACGTACGGGCCGTGCGCCGCTCCGGCAACACCGCCGCCCAGGACGCCGTCCGCCGCGTCTTCCGGGTCACCGACCGGGCCTGGCGCGGCATCGGGGCGCTGCCCGACAGCGGGCTCGAACTGGCCGAGGAGTACGAGCGGTTCGACGCCGCCCGCCGCTTCGACGTCGGCGGCCTGTGTCCCGTCGAGGACCCCGAGTGCATCGCGGGCGCCATCCTCACCGGGGCCAGACTGCCCACGGACTGCGCCGCGTACGGCACCCGCTGCACCCCCCGCCACCCCCTGGGCGCACCGATGGTGTCGTCCGAGGGCACCTGCGCCGCCTTCCACGCGGCCGGACGCACTCCGACGAGGAGCACGGCATGAACATCCAATGCCCCACCCCCAACCACGAGGACGAGGTCGTGCTGCTCGGCCACGGCGCGGGCGGACGGCTCACCGCCGAGCTGCTCGACCAGCTGGTGCTGCCCGCCGTGGGCGGCGGCACGGGCCCGCTGGAGGACGCCGCGCTGCTGCCCGGCCATCCCGGCCTCGTGATGAGCACCGACAGCTTCGTCGTCAGCCCGCTCTTCTTCCCCGGCGGGGACATCGGGTCCCTCGCCGTGCACGGCACGGTCAACGACCTCGCGATGCGCGGGGCCCGGCCGCTCGCCCTGTCGGTGTCCCTGATCGTCGAGGAGGGGCTGCCGCTGGCCGAACTGCGGTCCGTCATGGCCTCGTTGGGCAAGGCGGCCCAGGACGTGGGCGTGCCCGTGATCACCGGCGACACCAAGGTCGTCGGCCGCGGCGCCGCGGACCGTCTGTTCATCAACACCACCGGCGTCGGACAGCGGCACGAACTGCTGTGCCCGTCCGCCGCGTTGGCACGCCCGGGGGATGCCGTGCTGCTGTCCGCGCCGATCGGGCTGCACGGCACGACCGTGCTCAGCACCCGTGAGGGGCTCGGGTTCGAGAGCGACATCGCCTCGGACACCCGGCCGCTGCACCGGCTGGTGCACGCCCTGGCCCCCCTGGGCGAGGCCGTGCACGTGCTGCGCGACCCCACCCGGGGCGGACTGGCCGCCGCGCTCAACGAGATCGCCCGGGACTCGTCCGTCGCGGTGGAGATTGAGGAGAGCGCCGTCCCCGTGCCCGGGGCGGTGGCCTCCGCCTGTGACCTGCTCGGCCTGGATCCGCTGGTCGTCGCCAACGAGGGCTGCCTGGTGGCCTTCGTCGACGCGGGGTCGGCCGAGGAGGCGTTGGGCGCCCTGCGCTCGCTGCCCGAGGGGGCGCAGGCGGTACGGATCGGCGAGGTACTGGAGCAGGAGTCGCGGGGGCGGGTCACCCTGCGGACGCTGGTGGGTGCACGGCGGATCGTCGACATGCCGCTGGGTGAGCAACTCCCCCGTATCTGCTGAGACCGTATCTGCTGAGGCTCAGCCGGTCCTGCGGCCCCACTGGGGGCCGATCAGGGCCCACTCGGTGTCCCACTGGTCCAGCCGCCGCCGTTCCAGGCGCGCGTACGCCCAGCAGCCGACGAGGATCACCGACACACCCGCGCTCACGGCGGCCGCCGTACCGAGCACGGAACCCTCCAGCTCGGCCTCGTCGGCCGACGCGGGCTCCGGCACGAGACGGCCCTTCGCGTCCAGCCACACGCGGGTGGCGCTGCCGGCCTTGCTCCCGGCGTCGACCCGGGTGATGCCCGTACGCGTCGTTCCGTCCGCCGCGGTCCAGCGCACCGTGGCCCACGCGTGGCCGTCGTCCGTGCCGTCGGACCCGGAGGTCACCCGTTCCGCGTCCTCGGTGAGCACGGCCGGCACGGGGTGCCGCACCGCCCGCAGTCCGTCGAGGTTGCGCTCGACCGCCACGGCGGTCAGCACGCCCGCGGCGACGGCCGCCGCCACCGCGAGGATCCCGGTCGCCGCGAGCAGCCAGGCCTCGACGAGGTAGCTGCGGCGCCGCAGCGGGTTGCGCCGGATCCGCCACCAGCGCACCCGGCCCCTGGTCCACCCCATCGTCACCACCGCACCGGGACGTCGTCGTGGACGAGCACTTGGGTGGCCGGGCGCCGGGGTGTGTACCAGGTCTGCGGCTGCGGCACATGCCCGAGCCGCAACACCACCTGCGGGTGGCGGCCTGCGGTGAGGCCCGTGCGCAACCGGGCGCGCAGCTCGGGCAGTTCGAGGGGCTGTGTGTGGAAGGCGGCCATGACGTCGTGGGCCGCGGCGTACAGCAGCATGCGCTGCAGCGCCTGTCCGGCCCGCAGCCAGTCCGGGCGGCGGTCGTACGGGGTCGAGAGTACGGCGACGGTGCCGGTGCCGCCGCCCTGGCCGCGGGACGGAACGAGGTAGCGGCGGGCGAGGCCGAGGTAGTCGCGGCCGGCCAGCCGGGTGGCGTCCGGGTGCTGGCGGCACCCCTCGACGGGCACGCCGTACGGACCGACGCGGCGCGCCAGTTCGACGGTGTGCCCGAAGTCCGCGCGGTGTGTGTCCTCCGCGGTGCGGACCAGGTCGGCGAGGAGCTCCAACTGCTCCGGATCGTCGATGACCTGAAGGGTGGCCCCCTCGACCCGGGCCTGCTCGTGCAGTTCGTCGAGGAGCGGCTGTGCGACCGGCTCGGCGCCGAAGCGGCCCCGGTGGGTGTGCCGGTGGATCATGGCGCCGGCCAGCAGCGTCTCCTCGGGGGTGCACGGTGAGTGGGTCGTGAAGCCGACACGGGCCAGGTGGGCGGAGTCGCCCGGTTGCGGCAGCAGGTCGACCACGGGCCGGAAGCCCAGGTGCCGTACGGCGATGCGCACGTTGAACAGGGCTGCCCCGCAGGCGATCACGGCCTCCCGGCCGAGGGGGTCGGTCAGCAGCATCCGCCGCCCGCCGTCCAGGTGCACCTCGAAGCCGTGGTCGTGGCCCTCCTCGGCGAAGAACCAGGGCTGGGTGTTGTGCGCGGAGGGCGCGAGGCAGCCGGCGCGGGCCAGATGGAGAGCGGCGCGGCCGGGCTTTTCGTGGGTGACCGACATGATGCGTCCCGCCTTTCACGAAGCGTGCACCTTCAGCCTCCGCGCCCTCCGGTCCCCGGGACATGGGCCGTCCGTCCCGCCTGCCCGGCCTCAGCGGCCCTCCTTCGGCCCCGGCCGCCGAGGGCGCCTGCATCGGGCACCCACCGCGCCGAACGGCCCTGCGCAGCGCGCCCGTTCGGCCCTGGCACGCGAGCCGTGCGGCACTTCGGGCAACCGGCGCCGCGCGGTTGGCTGGACGTGTCGGAGGAGGTTGCCATGTCCAGCCGGCCACAACCCGTCGCACGCACCCGCCGTCACCACCGAGCCCTGCTCGCCACGGCGTTGGCGCTTCCCGCACTCATCCTCGCCGCGTGCGGCTCGGACACCGCACCCGGCACCGCTCCGGCCGACACCGGCCGTCCTTCGGGCCCCTCGGCGGACACAGGGACGTCCGGCGGCACCTCGGGAGCCCCCGCGTCCCCCGCGCCCTCCACCACCACGCCTTCGTCGCCCGCGACGGGCGGGTCGGGAGGGACGGGAGGGTCGGGCGGCACCACCGCCAAGCAGATCCCAACGGCGGTCTACTTCCTGCACGGTGAGCAGGTCTCCCCCGCTCCACGCACCGTGAGCGCGCCCGCCACCGCCACCGCCGCGGTCCGGGCCCTGCTCGCCGGCCCCAGCGGCTACGAGGGCCGCCACGGCCGGACCACGGCCGTACCCGCCGGGACACGGCTGCGCTCCCTCGTCGTCCGGGACCACGTCGCCACGGTCGATCTCTCGGGCCGGTACGACGACGGAGGCGGCAGTCTGTCCATGCGGGCGCGACTGGCGCAGGTCGTGTTCACCGTCACCCGCTTCCCCACCGTGCACAAGGTCGCCTTCGAACTCGACGGCAAGCCGGTGAAGGCATTTGGGGGCGAGGGCGTGGTGCTCAACGGGCCCGTCGGCCGGGCGGACTTCGAGGACCTGTCCCCGGCGGTCCTGGTCGAGTCCCCGCTGATCGGCGAGACGGTACGCACCCCGGTACGGGTCTGGGGCAGCGCCGACACCTTCGAGGCCGTGTTCCGGCTGAAGGTCACCGATTCCACGGGACGCACCGCCGCGGACGTCCGGGTCAGGGCGACGTCGGGCACCGGCGCCCGGGGCACGTTCGACGTGACCTTCCCCTACAAGGCCACCCGTACGGGGCCGGGCCTGCTCACGGCGTACTTCCTGTCGCCGAAGGACGGCCGCCCCGTGACCGTCGACACCGTGCCGCTGATCGTGAACCGCTGACACCGGCCCACGGCACGAGAAGCCCCGGCGCGTACAACGCGCCGGGGTCGTCCATTGCGGACACGCCGGACCCGTACGCCCGCCGGAAACCTCGCTACACCTTCGCGGTGGGCGGGTGGTGGCCGCGCCCCAGGCGTCGCGCCAGCAGGACCAGCGCCACGACGGCCGGGACCACCAGCGGGACCAGTGGCAGGCCCACGATCGAGGCGGTCAGCCCGAGGCAGAGGACCACGAGGATCGCGGCGATCGTGTACAGCACCGCCTCGGCGGTGATCGTGGGGATCTGACGGATGTTCATGACGCGCCTCCCTCCGGGAGGTTGTGCGGTGCGGTCAGTTCTTCTTCTCCTGTTCGTCGAGCAGTTCGCCGGCGACCCGTGCCGCCCACGCCTCGATCTCGGGGAAGTCACGGAAGTCGCCGCCCTTGCCGTTGCGGACGATCATCCGGGCGATGCGTCCCTTGGCACCCTCCTGCAGACAGCCGCCGAAGGTGACGTGTCCGCGGGCGTCGAGCCGGGTCATGGCGCGGCGCACGCCTGGCACGGGCGGGATGTCCTTCTCGGACGCCGAGGCGTCGAGCGGGCCGCTGCTGAAGAACCACACCGGGCACTCGGCCAGTGCGCGGCGGTTGCGGCGCACGAACCGGCGGGCGTCCCGGTGCCAGCGTCCGGCGTACAGCCCACCACCGACGACGACGGCGTCGTACCGCGTCACATCGGTGACGGACCCGGCGGGCAGCGCCTCGGCGGTGAGGCCCTCCTTGCCGAGGACCGCGGCCACGGCCTCGGCGATCTGCGCGGTGGATCCGTTCGTCGTCCCGTAGGCGACCAGCACATTGCCGGGCATGTCGGTCCGCCTCCTCTCATATCCTGCGCAGCCAGTCGTCGGCTACGCCGTGCACGGCCTGTTCGTCGGGCCGGACCCTCGCGTCGTCCAGCCGGAAGGTGAGCTTGTCCACGACGGCGACGACTCCGTCGATCTGCCGGGTCATGGACAGGGCGATCTCCTTCTCGCTCTTGCGTTCCATATGGCCGGTGAGGGTGACCACGCCCTCGGTCACGGAAACGTCGATGCTGCGCGGGGGCAGCCACAGGGCGTACACCAGCACCTCCTCGACCACCTCGGTGCGGATGTCGGCGTCGGGCCGCAGGAAGACCGTCAGCAGGTCGCGGCGGGTGACGATGCCGACGAGCCGGTCCGCCTCGTCGAGGACGGGCAGCCGCTCCACGTGGTGCTGGGCCATGGTCCGGGCGGCCTCGACGATCGTGTCGTCGGCGTGCACCGTGACGGGCGGTTCGGTCATCAGCTGCCCCGCGGTGCGTGCCCTGGCCTTGGCGGCCTGCCTCCTGGCGCCGGAGGTCAGGCGCGCCGGCCGGAAGCGCTTCTTCGGCTCGTAGGGATCGGGCGTGCCCGCCTGGCGGATCATCAGATCGGTCTCGGAGATGACTCCGATGACCTTGTCGTCCTCGTCGACCACGGGCAGTCCGCTGATGCGGTGCTCGCCGAGCCGGCGCGCCACCTCCTTGAACGGGGTGCCGTATTCGGCGCGGACGACCTCCGTGGCCATCACGGAGCCGACCTTGTTGTGCTTCATGTCTCTTCCTCCTCAGCGGAGCCGGCGCAGATACGGGTCCTGGGGCCTTCGGGGCAGCAGGCGAACACGCGCATCGAGCACACTGACTCCGCCCGGTGTCGCGAGTACGGGGTTGAAGTCGGCCTCGGCCAGCTGCGGCAGATCGCTCGCCATCCGGGACAGCCGCAGCAGCAGTTGTTCGAGGCCTTCCAGGTCGACGGGGCGCGCGCCGTCCGCACCGAACAGGAGCGGGGCGCAGCGCGGCGCCGTGATCAGGTCGTGCACGTCGTGGTCGGTGAGCGGGGCGAGGCGGGCGGCGTGGTCGGCGAGGACCTCGGTGGCGGTACCGCCGAGGCCGAACAGCACGAGCGGCCCGAAGACCTGGTCCTGGACGACGCCGGCGAACAGTTCGGTGCCGCGGTCGGCGAGCGGCTGGAGCACCACGCCCGTCAGCAGCCCAGAGAATCGGGTCTCCAGGTCCCGGAAGGCGGCCCGGACCTGGGAGTCGCCGCGCAGGTCCAGATGGACGGCGTGCTCGGCGCTCTTGTGCAGCAGTCCCGGCCAGTAGCCCTTCATGACCACCCGGCCGTCGGCGCCGCGCAGCCGGTCGGCGGCGAGGACGGCGTCGTCCTCGGTCTCGGCCCAGGCCCAGGACAGCTGCGGGATGCCGTAGCAGTCGAGGAGTTCGGCGCAGGTCCGCGGGTCGAGCCAGCCACCGTCCGGGTGCCTGTCCAGGTACCTGTCGACGACGGCGTGGGCACGCTCCGTCTCGACGCCTTCGAGATCGGGCAGGGTCCCGCGGGGCCGGGCCAGCCAGGCGGAGCGCGCGACCGCGTGGGCCAGTGCCCGCGCCGCGGCCTGGGGTTCGGCGTACGACGGCACGCTGCCGCCGTCGGCCGGGAGCAGTTCGACGGGCAGGGCCTGTTCGAGGCGGATCACGGCGACGGGCTTGGCCCGCCGTGCGGGGGCCCGGGTCAGCGCGCGGACGAGATCGTCGCCGGTGGCCGCGGCGACGGCCGTGGGGACGAGGGCCACCAGCACCGCGTCGACGCCGCTGTGCCGCATGAGGCGGTCCACGCAGTTCGCGAGCTCCTCCTCACTGACCGCGGCGGTCGCGTCGACGGGGTTGCCGACGGCGGCGCCCTCGGGCAGTACGGCGAGCAGGTCGTCGACCAGCTGCGGGGTGGGCGCCGGCAGCCGCAGCCCGGCCTCGGCGCAGGCGTCCGCCGCGAGCACGCCCGCTCCGCCCGCGTTGGTGACGATCGCGACGCGTGCCTCGGCGGGCAGCGGCTGGGAGTGCAACAGGGCGGCGGCTTCCAGGAGTTCGCCGACCGAGCGGGTGGCGGTGATGCCCGCCTGGGTGAACAGGGCGCCGCGGGTCATGGTGCGGGTGGCGGCGGCCGCGGTGTGCGAGGCGGCGGCGCGCCGGCCCGCGTCGGTGCGGCCCGCGTCGACGGTGAGCACCGGGATGCGGCGGGTGACCCGGCGTGCGGTGCGGGAGAAGGCCCGCGGGTTGCCGAAGGACTCCAGGTGCAGCAGGGCGAGGTCGGTGCGGTGGTCGCTCTCCCACCACTGGAGCATGTCGTTGCCGCTGACGTCGTACTTGTCGCCGAGCGAGGTGAAGGTGGAGACGCCGATGCCGAGCCGGGACAGCCCGTCGAGCAGGGCGATCCCGACGCCGCCGGACTGCACGGCCACCCCCGCCGTTCCGGGGCGCGGGTGGCCGGCGGCGAAGGTGGCGTCGAGCCGCAGCGCAGGGTCCGTGTTGGAGATGCCGAGGCAGTTGGGGCCGACGAGACGCATGCCGTAGGTGCGGCAGGTCGCCAGCAGTGACCGGACCTGGTCGGGATCGAGGCCCGCGGTGACGACGAGGAGGGCGCGCACGCCCGCCTTGCCGCACTCCTCGGCGGTCTCGGGGACCGTGGCGGCGGGCACCGCGAGCACTGCGAGGTCGGGCGTCATGGGCAGCGCCGAGACGGACGGATGGCACGGCACGCCGAGGATGGCGGTGGCCGCGGGGTTGACCGCGAACAGGCGCCGGGTGAAGCCGCCGGCGTGCAGCTGGTGCAGGATCGCCCGGCCGACAGAGCCCGCCCTGCGTCCGGCGCCGACGACGGCGACGGCGTTCGGCCGCAATAGCGGTTCGAGGCTGGCCACGTCGGCGGCCCGGCCCCGTTCCTCCACCGCGGAGAGGTAGGTGTCGTCCTCGTCCAGCACGATGGTGCAGCGCACTTCGGGACCCTCGAAGCGCCGGGTGGCGCGCAGGCCGAGGTCGGCGAAGAGCCGGAGCACCTCGCGGTTCTCGCTGAGCGCGTCGGCGATGAAGGCCGTGACGCCCTCCTCGCGCGCGGCGGACACGAGATGCTCGACGAGGAGAGTGCCGACGCCCCGGTGGTGCAGTCCGTCGGCGACCGCGATGGAGATCTCCGCCTCGGTGCCGGCGCCGGCGGTGTCGTACTCGGCGAGACCGATCACCTGCCCCTGCCGCTCGGCCAGCAGCGCCCGGTATCCCGGGTGCGGTGCCGCGCAGGCGCGGTCGGCGGCCATCTCGGCGGAGCGCCTGCTCGCGCCGAAGAACCTCAGCCGCAGGTTCTCGGGGGACATCTCCTCGTACAGTCCCTGCAGTTGCTCGTGGTCGTGCGAAGCCACGGGGCGGATGCACACGGTGGTGCCGTCCGCGAGCAGGGCGTGGACCGGGGGCCCACCGGGCTTGTCGTCCGTCATCGCGGATCTCCTCCAGAAGTCTCTACGCTTCGAGCGTCCAGCGGATGGGGGCGGGATCCCATGGGCTGACCGGGGGTGCCACGAGGGCCGGTCGGCCCTCGGTGCACGGCGGCGACCTGCACGGCCGGCGTCGTCGGTCCGTCCGCGGTCAGGCCTGCTCGGCCGGGACCACGGCGACGGGGCAGTGGGCGCCGTTCACCAGAGCGCGCCCGGCCGAGCCCGGCAGCAGCTCCGCGGCCCTGTGACGGGCCGCGATCACGACCAGCTGGGCGCCGTCGCTGGCCTCGACGAGCGCTCGTCCGGTACGGCGGCGCAGCCGCCGGTCGTGGACGGTGACGCCGGGGTACTTCTTCCGCAACCCGGCCGGCGCCCCGAGGGCACGCGCGTGCAGGACCACGAGGTCCGCGTTGCGCGCCTCGGCCTCCGCGAAGGCGAAGTCGGCGGCGGCGCTCGATGCGGCATCCGCCAGTACGACGCAGCCATGCCGATGCGCCCGCCCCCGCACCACCAGCAACGGGCAGCGTCCGCGGCCCGTCAGCCGGCCCGCGAGTCCGCTCGCCCTCCGGCCGGCCACCACGGTGAGCGACGCGGTGCGCGACTCGGTCTCCAGCACGCTGCCGGGCTCGCCCATCAGCACGTCACAGGCGACGGTCACCTCCGGGGCGATCTTCCGGGCCCACCGCTCGGCCTCGTCCAGCGGACGGCCGACGAGGTCGCGCAGTCCGGCGCCGTCCGGGTCCCACGGCGGCACCCCGGCCGGCACGTGCGCCGACGACCACGCGAGGGCGTGCGCCAGGCGCAGTCCCGTTCCGCGTCGTTCGGCCTCCAGTGCCGCGGTCTGCACCGCGGCCAGGCTCGCCCACGATCCATCGACTCCCACCACAACCGGTCCGTTCACGGCGGTCCTCCCGTCTCCGGCCTGCTCCTGGCGGGACCCTCCGCACGAGGGGAGCAGGGCGGCATCGCGCGGCGGGACCGTGCCCGCCCTCGTCGGCGGGGACGGCCCCGCCTCCCCTGACGGCACCCAGCGTCCGCCCGCGAACCTCCCGTCCGCAGTGGGCCGTACGGGCCGAACGCGGCACCGTCCGGCCCTCCCTCCCCGCTCGCACGGTGGCGAGCCTGGAGGTGGGAGGCACCTTGCGCGGCATGCGTCGCGCCGACACCGGAGGTGTGCCATGACCGGACCTGTCGTCGTCGGACTCGACGGCTGTGCCGCGAGCGTGACGGCTGCATGGTGGGCGGCGCGCGAGGCCATGGACCGGCACGTACCCGTCCTGCTGCTGCACTCCTGGACGACCCAGCCGCTCGACGTGCACATCGCCCGGGAAGCCCTCAGCAAGCAACGCTACGGAGGACAGGTGCTCCAGCGGACGGAGGCCGAACTGCTGAACCGCTACGGAGATCTCTCCGTCATCACGGAGCTGGTCTCGGTCCCCGCCGCGCAGTCCCTGCTGGACGCGAGCGACAACGCCTCGCTCCTGGTGCTGGGTTCCCGCGGGCACGGTTCGGTGGCCGGCTTCCTGCTCGGTTCCATCAGCCTGCACATCCTGGGCCTGGCCCGGTGCCCGAGCGTCGCCGTGCGCACAGACGATCCCGCGGTGGAGGCCGGCTTGAGTCACCCGGCCGCGGCTGACCGCCAGGAGATCGTCGTCGGCGTCCGGGAGGCCGGACCTGCCACCGACCCGCTGCTGGAGTTCGCGTTCACTTCCGCGGAGCTGCGCGGGGCCCGGGTGCGTGCGGTCCGGGCGCTGCCGCTGAGCTCCTTGGTGACGCATCCGCCCATCGGCCGTTCCGACGAGGGGTACGAGACGGACGAGCACGGCCGGCTCGCGGCCGCCCTCGCGCCCTGGCGGCAGAAGTTCCCCGACATCGACGTCGTGGACCACGTGGCCCGGGGTTCCGCGGCACAGGTGCTGCTCGCCGCTTCCACCCACAGCATGCTCACCGTCCTCGGCCGCCGACGGCACCCCTCACCGCTGAGCTGGAGGCTCGGTCCCGTCACGCACGCGGCCCTGCACCACGCTCCGTGCCCTGTCGCCGTCGTCCCCCACGACTGAGCCCTACCGGCCACCCGAGCGAGGCGCGTCATGGACCATGTCACCGCGGCAGGGCGGCTGCACCGGCTGTGCACGGCGCTGTTCGTGCCGCCGACGCCCGAATCCGTCCTGCTGGCCGTGACCACCGCCGCGCTCGTCGCGGGCGGCGCCTGCCGGCTCGCCGGCGCCCCGGACCTCGCCGACCTCTGCTGGGGTCTGGGCACGGTCGCCGCCGTGGTCCCGGCGGTCGGCTGGGTGCTGGACGCCCTCCGGCGCGGCCGGGCGGGCGTCGACGTGATCGCCGTCCTGGCGCTCGGCGGCACGCTTGCCGTGCGCGAGTACCTGGCCGGAGCCCTCATCGCGCTGATGCTCGCCACTGGCCGCACCCTCGAGGCTGCGGCGCAGCGGCGTGCCTCCCGCGATCTGCGGGCGCTGCTGGAGCGCGCGCCCCGCACCGCCCGGCTGCTCACCGACGCGGGAGCGACCACGGTCGCCGCGTCCGAGGTCGCCGCCGGCGACCTGCTCGTCGTGGGGCCCGGCGAGGTCGTGCCCGTCGACGGCCGGGTGGCCCGGACACCGGCGGTGCTCGACGAATCCGCGCTCACGGGCGAGCCGCTCACCGTGCGCCGCGTCCAGGGCGAGTCGGTGCGCAGCGGAGTGGTCAACGCGGGCGACGCCTTCGAACTGCGCGCCACCGCGACCGAGCGGGACAGCACGTACGCCGGGATCGTACGGCTGGCGCAGCAGGCGGGCGCCGAGTCCGCGCCCGTGGTGCGGCTGGCCGACCGGTACGCGGCCTGGTTCCTGCCGCTGTCCCTGGCGGTCGCCGGGCTTGCCTGGCTCGCGAGCGGTTCCGCGGTACGTGCGGTGGCGGTCCTGGTGGTGGCCACTCCGTGTCCGCTGCTGCTGGCGGCACCGGTGGCCGTCGTCTCGGGTCTGTCCCGGGCCTCCCGCCTCGGCGCGGTGATCCGTGACGGCGGGGCGCTGGAGAACCTGGGCCGGGCGCGGACGCTGCTGCTGGACAAGACGGGCACGCTCACCGGCGGGCGCCCCCGGGTCCTCGACGTGATCGCCGCACCCCGCTGGCAGCCGACGCAGGTGCTGCGGCTGGCGGCCTCGCTCGACCAGTACTCCCCGCATGTCCTGGCCCGGGCCGTCGTCGACGCGGCCCACGAACGGGGCCTTCGTCTGTCCGTTCCCTCGGACGTGTCGGAGGAGCCCGGCCGGGGTGCGGCCGGCACGGTCGCCGGACGCCGGATGACGGTCGGCCGCCTCCCCGACACCACACCGCTCCCGGACTGGGCCAGGTCGGTGGACAACCGGGCGCTCCTCGACGGAGCGGCCGTGGCCTGGCTCGGTGTGGACGGCAGCCCCGTCGGTGCCGTGCTCCTGTGGGATCCCCCGCGCCCGGACGCACCACGCACCCTGCGCCGCCTGCGCGCCGCGGGTATCGAGCGGCTCGTCATGCTGACCGGCGACCGCGCGGAGCCCGCGCGCGAGGTGGGCGCCGTCCTCGGTCTCGACGACGTGCGGGCCGGCCTCACCCCCGCCGACAAGGTCGCCGCGGTGCGCACCGAGCGCGAGGGCGCGGTCACCGTGATGGTGGGCGACGGCGTCAACGACGCGCCTGCCCTCGCGGCCGCGGACATCGGCGTGGCCATGGGCGCCCGGGGGTCCACGGCCTCCTCGGAGGCCGCCGACATCGTGCTGACCACGGACCGGGTGGACCGGCTGGCCGACGCGGTCGCCATCGCCGTACGGGCGCGGCGCATCGCCGTGCAGAGCGCGCTCGGCGGCATGGTGCTCTCGCTCGCGGCGATGGTCGTGGCCGCCTTCGGCCTGCTCCCGCCGGCCGTCGGCGCGCTGCTGCAGGAGGGGATCGACGTCGCGGTGATCCTCAACGCGCTGCGGGTACTGCACGACGACGGGCAGGGGCGGCCCGCGCTGCCGCCCTCGACGGAGGCTCTCATCCGCCGCTTCGCCGCGGAACACGGTGACCTGCAGGACGTCCTGGAGGCCGTACGCGACGCCGCCGACCGGCTGGCCGACGGTACGGGGCCGCAGTCGCTGGCCGCGGTGCGCGAGGTGCACCGGCTGCTCACCGAGCGGCTGCTGCCGCACGAGTACGCGGAGGAGCACCAGTTGTATCCCGCGCTCGCCCCCACGCTCGGCGGCCCCGAGGCGACGGTCACCATGAGCCGCGCGCACGCGGAGATCGAACGGCTCGCCCGGCGCGTCGCCACCCACCTGACCCTCGCGGAGCGCGACGGAGCCCTGTCCCAGGACCAGCTCGACGACCTGCGGGCCTGTCTCTACGGCCTGCACACCGTGCTGCGCCTGCACTTCACGCAGGAGGAGGAGAGCTACTTCTCCCTCGCGCCCTGAGCGGGCCACGCCATCGAGGAGACGCCATGACCGATCCTCCGGGAAGCCCGGACACCGTACGGCCGGTCCTCGACTGCGCTCACCTCGCCCGGCGGTTCGGCGACCGTGTCGCCGTCGACGACGTGAGCCTGCGCATCGCGCCGGGCGAGACCTACGGTCTGCTCGGCCCGAACGGCGCCGGCAAGACGACGACGATCCGGATGGTCTGCGGGCTGCTGCGCCCGGACGCCGGAACCGTTCGCGTGGCGGACCGTGCGGTGAGCACCGCGGCCGGGCCCGCCAAGCAGTTGATCGGCTTCGTCCCGCAGGACGTGGCGCTCTACCCGGACCTCAGTGTCCGGGAGAACCTCCGCTTCTTCGGACGGCTCTACCGGCTGCCGCGCCGCCGGCTCGACCACCGCGTCGACGACGTGCTGGACCTCATAGACCTGACCACCCGGGCCGGTGACCGCGTCGACTCGCTGTCCGGCGGTATGCGCCGGCGCCTCAACATCGGTGCGGGGCTTGTGCATTCGCCGACCCTGCTGGTGCTGGACGAGCCGACGGTGGGCGTCGATCCGCAGAGCCGGCACGCGATCCTGGAGAGCGTCAACCGGTTCGGCGAGCAGGGCATGGCCGTCCTCTACACCACGCACTACATGGAGGAGGCCGAGCGGCTGTGCGACCGGGTCGGCATCATCGACCGGGGCCGTCTGGTCGCCGAGGGCAGCCCGCGCGAGCTGGTGCAGCTGGTGGCCGAGCGCGACCGGGTCCGGCTCACGGCGGCCGGCGGACTGTCCGCCTACGCGCAGGCCTGCCGTCGCCTGCCCCGCGTGGAGGGCCTGGCCCGCGGCGGCGACCACGGCGACGTGGTCGAGCTGGTCGTCAAGGACGCGCGGAGCCTGCTGCCGGACCTGCTCGACCTCGCGCACGAACAGGGAGTCGACATCCGCAGTGTGGAGATCGACGAGCCCGACCTGGAGGCGGTGTTCCTCCATCTGACGGGCACCGCGCTGAGGGAGTGAGCCGCAGTGGGTGCCGTACTCGCCATCGCCGCCAAGGATCTGAGGCAGCGGATGCGGGACCGGTCGGCCTGGGTGATCGTGTTCCTGGCGCCCGTGCTGATCTCCGCGCTGATGGCCCTGGCCTTCAACAACAACGACGAGTTCCACGCAGACATCGCGGTGGTGGATCTGGACCGGGGCCCGGCCGCGGCAGGCCTCACCGAGGTTCTGAAGAGCCCCGAACTCAGGGGCACGGTCCATGTGCGGTCGTACGGCAGCGAGGCCGCCGCCCCGCGGGCGGTCGACGCGGCCGACGTGCACGCCGCCGTCGTCGTGCCCGCGGGGTTCACCGCCTCACTGCACGGCGGTGCCGCCGCACCGGTGAAGGTCCTGGACAGCGTCGACTACGGCCTGCAGGCCCAACTCGCCCGCGCCGTCACCGAGTCCTACGTCGCCCAGGTCAACGCCGACCGGCTGTCCGTGGCCACGGCCGTCGCCGCGGGCGCCCCCGCGCAGGACGTCCCGCGGCTCGCGGCGAAGGCCGCCCTGCTGCGGCTGCCCGAGCAGGTCCGGGCCCAGGGCCTGCCCGATGACCCGCTGAAGGTCATCAGCTACTTCGGTCCGAGCATGGGCATGTTCTTCGTGCTGTTCACCGTGGGCTTCGGGGCGCGCAGCTACTTCGTCGAGCAGCAGCAGGGCACCCTCGACCGGATCGCGGCCGCTCCCGTCGGGCGAGGCGCGCTGCTGATCGGCAAGTCCGTGTCGACGTTCGTCTACAGCCTGGCCGGGCTCGCCACGGTCACGCTCGTGTCGTGGCTGGCCTTCGGCGCCCGCTGGGCCGATCCGCTCGGGATCGCCGTGCTCAGCGTGGCCATGGCGGTGTGCGTGGTGTGTCTGACGGCGCTGGTCATCGCGCTCGTGCGAACGGAACAGCAGGCCCAGGGGCTGGCGTCGATCCTGGTCTTCGCGCTCGCCCTGCTCGGCGGCAACTTCGTGTTCGCGTCCGGCACCACACCGCTGATCCGCCGGCTCGCGCAGTTCACGCCCAACGGCTGGGCGCTGCGCGGCTTCACCGACCTGGGCACCGGGGTGCGCGGCTGGGACGCGGTGGGTGCGCCGCTGCTCGGCATCGCCGCGTTCTCGGCGGTCGTGGCCGCGGTGACGGCCGTGCTGCTCCGGCTGAGGAGGACACCATGACCGCTCTCGCCGTCACCCGCGCGACCCTGAAGCGTGTACTGCGCGACCGGACCGCCCTGTTCTTCATGGTGCTGCTCCCGGTCGCGATCATCGTCGTCATCGGCGTCACCGTGCGCGGCTTCGACGAGTTCCGGGTGGGTGTCGTGCCGGATCCCCGGTCCGGGCCGGTGGCCCAGGAGCTGGCGGCGGACCTGACGAAGGCGCCGGGGCTGCGCACCCGTTCGTACGCCGACGCCGCGGACGCGCGCACCGCGCTGCGCCGCGCCGAACTGGACGCGGTGATCGTGCTGCCGGCCGGCCTCGACGAGAGCGTACGGGCAGGGCGGTCCGTCACGGTCCGGGTCCTGGTGGAGCCTTCGGGCAGCGCCGGGCACGCCGCGGTGTCCTCGGTGTCCGCCGTGGTGGCCGACCACGCCGCGCGTCTGCAGGCCGCCCGCTTCGCCACCGGACAGAGCGGCGGGACCTTCGACAGGAACCTCGCTCTCGCCCGCAGCGCGGAGCAGGCCTCCTCCCCCGTCGCCGTACGGGCCGAGACCGTCAACGGCCAGAGTGACTACCTGCCGCTGGGCTACAGCTACAGCACCCCGACCATGCTGGTGCTGTTCGTGTTCATCAACGCCCTGGCGGGCGGTGCAGCCATCGTGCAGACGCGGCGGACCGGCGTGTACGCGCGGGCGCTCGCGGCGCCGGTCTCGGCCCGCACCCTGGTGGCCGGCGAGACGATCGCGTATCTCCTGCTCGCCCTGCTGCAGTCCCTGCTGATCGTGGGCATCGGCGCGCTGGCCTTCGACGTCGCCTGGGGCGACCCGTTGGCCGCCGGTGTCCTGGTCACCCTGTGGGCGCTGGTCGGTACCGGGGCCGGGGTGCTGGCAGGGGCTGTGTTCCGTACGCCGGAACAGGTGCACGCCATCGGTCCGGCGCTCGGGATCGGGCTCGGCATGCTCGGCGGGTGCATGTGGCCGCTGGCCCTGGTGCCCGGCTGGCTGCGCACCGCGGGGCATGCGGTGCCGCAGGCCTGGGCGGTCGACGCGTGGACGACGCTGCTGTCCCGCGACGGCGACCTGTCGTCCGTGGTGCGGGAGCTGACCGTCCTCACGGGTTTCGCGGTGGCGCTCCTGACCTGTGCCTCGCTGGCACTGCGACACCGTCTGACGACCGGCCCCGGAGCGTGACTGCCCGGCCCATGACGCCGGGCCGCTCGACGCGAGGGCCGACCGGCCCGGTGTCCTGCCCGGTCAGCCTCTGTGGTGGGGCAGGTCACGGGCGGACGCTGGAGATGGAGCCGGGAGGGAAGGCGCGGGCTGCGTGGTGTCCGGTCGACGCCGGTACGCGTGCCGCCGACCGCCGGCTTCACCATCCGCGGCGAAGGAGGAACAGCGATGAAGCCCACGAAGGTCGGCGCCCTCATGGTCCGGGGCGTCGTCACCGTGCGCCCGGACACCCCGTTCAAGGAAGTCGCCCGGCTGCTCGGCAGGCACCGCGTCAGCGGGGTCCCGGTCACCGATGAGGACGACCGTGTCCTCGGGGTCGTCTCCGAGACGGATCTCGTGCTGCACCAGTCCCGTCGCTCGGCGGGCAACGGGTTCCTCGGCGGCCGGTTCGGCCGGATGAGCCGCGAAGTCAGGCGCACCGGCGCGAAGAGCCGTGCGCGCACCGCCGCCGAACTGATGTCCACGCCCGCGGTGACCGTCCACGCCGACACCGCCTCCGCCGAGGCCGCCCGGATCATGCTCCGGCACGGAGTCGAGCGGCTGCCCGTGGTGGACGAGGAGAACCGGCTCGTCGGCATCGTCACCCGCCACGACCTCCTGCGCGTCTTCCTGCGCACCGACGACCAGATCCGGCGCGATGTACAGCAGGAGGTCTTCGTGAAGACGCTCCTGCTGACGCCGCACATCGTCCGGGTCTCCGTGCGGGACGGCGTGGTCACGCTCGCGGGCAGGCTGGAGCGGCGCAGCGAGAAGTCCGTCGCGCTCGGCATGACGGAGCGGATCGACGGTGTCGTCGCGGTCGCCGACCGGCTGACGTACCGCTTCGACGACGCCCGCCTCCGGCGCACCGAACAGGCCCTGCAGGCCACGTCCGAGGGCTGGCTGCGCAAGCTGTGAACAGGCGGGGCGGCGCCATGGGGTCGGACGTCCGCGCCGCACCGGGGCAGGGGCCGTTGGTCACGAGCAGGGTGCCACTCGGCCCACGCGCCCTCCTCCCCGCAGGAGAACCCTGGAAGCAGAGTCCGTCCGGGGAGGCAGCCATGAGCGAACACACCGGCTCCAGGGTCATCGTCGTGGGTGTCGACGGCTCCGAGGCGTCACGCGCCGCACTGCGCTGGGCCGTGGAGCAGGCGCACGTACTGGACACGCAGGTCGTGGCCGTGCACGCCTGGGAACCTGCCGCGGCCTTCGCCCCCTACGCTCCGGTGTCCACGCGGCCCACCGCGGCGGAGCAGCGCGAACGGGCCGCCGAGCTCCTCGCGACGACCGTGCGCGCGGCCTTCGGCGCCCGCATCGATCCCCGCGTACGTGCCCTGCTCGTGGAGGGACCGCCCGTGCGCGTTCTGCTCCAGCGGGCGCGCGGGGCCCTGCTGCTCGCCCTCGGCCGCGCGCCCCACAGCCAGTGGGAGCTGCCGGCGGTGGGCCCGGTGGGCCGCGAGTGCCTGCGCCGCTCCGCGGTGCCCGTGGTCATGGTGCGCGCTCTCGACCTGGGCGAGGTGCCTTCGGGGACCGTGCAGGCGCCGGACCGGCTCCGAAGCGGTGCCGCATAGCGCCTGACGTGGCCGGAAGGAAGTCGGGCCCCTGCGGTCGGTGGGTCGATCGACCCCGATGGCGGTCCCGAACCGACCCCTGGTCCGGGGCGTTCGTCTCATGGCCGTCGGTGCCGTCCCCGACGAGGCTTCTCGGTGCGGACGGTGCCGGAACCTCCGGCACCCCGTGGACCACCGGGTGGAGGCGGCGACCATGAAGCGGATACACGAAGAACCCCGCCCCAGGCCTCCGCACCGGCCGGAGCCCCAGGACCTGCGCAAGCCGTCGGGGCGGCCCCTCCCCTACTGAGCGAAAACCCGTCCGGGCGATTCCGTAAGCACTGTCGGCGGGCGCCGGCTCACCGATCACCCGCACACCGCCAGGGCACGACCGGGGCCGGTCGACCTGCGGAAGGGGCCGGGCGGCCCTGTCCCGGCCGGCAGAGCGGGCGGGATGGTTTGGGCAGGAGGCGCGTTCCGCGCGGAGCATGGGAGGTTGTCATGACTGACCGTGAGGCCCGGCAAGCCACAGCAGCATCGGTGGAGGCACGTCATGCGATGCCCACCACCGCCAGGAAGCCGACCGAGGACTTCCGGCAGAACATGATGGTGCGCTACCTCCGGGCCATGGCCTCGCACGACGCGCAGGCCGCCGCCACCGAGCCGCCTCCGGCCGGACAGCCTTCGAGCGGCCACGCCCGGCACGCCGGCACCCGTCCGGCGACCGTCGCCGACCTTCAGGTCAGCCACATCACGAAGCGGTCCGCGGCCGGTGTTCCTCCCGACACGCCTTTCGTGGACGTCGCGCGGAGGCTGGCCCGTGAACAGACCGGTGCGCTTCCCGTGGTGGACGCCTCCGACCGGGTCGTCGGTGTGGTCGCGGAGTCCGACCTCCTGGCCCGGGCGGCCGCGCTCGCTTCCGCCGAGGAACGCACCGGCACGCTGAGCAAGCTGCTCGGCCGCCGGCAGCGGCCCGGGGACGACGAGGGTACGGCTGCCACGCTGATGTCGGCACCCGCGCTGACCGTTCACCCCTGGACGCCGGTCGTCGAGGCGGCCCGTACCGCCGCACGGTCCCGGATCAGGCAGGTGTACGTGACCGATCACAAGGACCGGCTCGTGGGCGTCGTCAGCCGCAGCGAGTTGCTGCATGCCCTGGTCCGGGACGACGCCGCCATCCGCGCGGAGATCGTCTCCCACGTCCTGCGGGACGAACTGGCGATCGCCCCCGAGCGCGTGCACGTACAGGTCCGCAACGGCGTCGTCACCCTCACCGGCCCGCTGGCCGCGGACCTGGTGCCGCGGCTGACCGAGGCGGTGGCGCGCATTCCGGACGTCCTCGACGTGGTGGACCACCTCAGGGCGGTCTGACGCCCGGTCCCTCCTTCTCCTTCCACCGCACATCGACCGCAGCCGACGCCTACCAGGGAGACCGGGTCATGACACACACGGCACCGGAGACCGTCAGCCCACCCGGGACATTGATCGCGGACGTGCACGGCCTCGACGTCACCCACGTCCACGGCGACGCGTACGACGTCGACATCCGCGGCCACCGGCTGCTGGTCGATCAGCCCAAGGAGGCGGGCGGCACGGACGTCGCGCCCACACCGGTCGAGCTCTTCGCCGCGTCCCTGGCCACCTGCGTCGCCTTCTATGCGGGCCGCTACCTCGCGCGGCACGGCCTGCCCCGTCGCGGACTGCGGGTGCACACGGAGTTCACGATGGCCGCCGGACCGCCGGCCCATGTCGACTCGTTGCGGGTGACGATCACTCCCCCGCCCGCGCTCTCCGCCCAGCGCCACGCCGCGCTGCTCGCCGTCGCCTCGCACTGCACGGTGCACAACACGCTGCGCCTGCCACCGCGGATCGACATCGGTCTGGAGCCGCAGGAGCCGTGACCGCGGACGCGGGCCGGACGGCCCATGGCGGCGCCCGCCGAGGTGGCGAAGCGTGAAGGGAAGAGTCCGACAGCCTGGGGGTCCGGTGCCGAGTCATCTCACAGCGAGTGCTTCGACCGGCCGTATGCCACCGGCCAGGGGTGCGGTCCCGCCGGCCGATGCGCCGGCGCCACCGGTCCAGCGGCTGCGCGCCGACGAGGTGTTCGCGGCGATCGGCGGTTCTCCACACGGACTGTCCGCCGACGAGACGCGTACACGGCAGGAGACATACGGCCCCAATGAACTGCCCCGCCCCCGCCGCAAGGGAGTGTGGCGGCACTTCCTGGCCCAGTTCACCGACCTCTTCGCCCTCGTCCTGATCGCGGCCTCGGCACTGACCTTCCTCGCCTACGCCCTGCAGGATCCACGGGATGTCGGCAACCTCCAGCTCGCTTTCGCGATCCTGGGCGTGGTCGTGCTGAACGCGGTGATCGGCTTCGTCCAGGAGTACTCGGCCGAGCGCACCGCCCAGACGCTGCAGGCCATGGTGCCGCACACCTGCCGGGTACTGCGGGACGGCGAACGTCTGGAACTGCCGTCCGGTGACCTGGTGCCGGGAGATCTCGTGGCTCTGGAGGCCGGCGACGCCGTGTCCGCGGACTGCCGGGTCGTGGAGGCGCACGGCTTGTCCGTGAACAACGCACCGCTGACCGGGGAGAGCTCGGCCGTCGCCCGGGTCGCCGAGCCGACCGCCACCGGCACCGCCCTGGAGTCCCGCAACTGCGTCTTCATGGGCACGACCGTGGTGTCCGGATCGGGCAAGGCGATCGTGTACGCCACCGGCGCGGCGACGGAGTTCGGCAGGATCTTCCGGCTCACCGACGAGGCTCCCCGCCAGAAGACACCTCTGCAGCGCGAGGTCGCCGTCATGGCCCGGCGCGTCGCAGCGCTGGCCGTGGCGATCGGCGCGGGCATGTTCGCGCTGCGCCTGCAGACGGGCCAGCCGCTGGTGTCGGCCTTCGTGTTCGCGCTCGGGGTGATGGTCGCCCTGGTGCCCGAAGGACTGCCCGCGACCCTGTCGGTGTCGCTGGCCATCGGCGTGCGGCGGATGGCCCGCCGTCAGGCCCTGGTCAAAAAGCTGCTGGCGGTCGAGGCCCTGGGCTCCACCACCGTCGTGTGCACGGACAAGACCGGCACCCTCACCCAGGCCGAGATGACGGTCACCCGGATCTGGAGCGGCGGCTGGCACGAGGTGTCCGGCGTGGGATACGCCCCCGTCGGCGAGGTGACCGATCCACAGGACCTGCACGAACTGCTGCTCAGCGCGGTGCTGTGCACGGATGCCCGGCTGGTACCTCCGGCGGAGGACGACGGCTGGCGGGTGCTCGGCGACACCACGGAGGGCGCGATCCTCGTCGCGGCGGCCAAGACGGGACTGCACACGGCCGCGGAGAAGGAAGCGTCACCCCGTGTCGGCGAGTTCCCCTTCGACCCCGTGCGCAAGCTGATGAGCACGGTCAACCGGACATCCGACGGCGACGTCCTGTGCGTCAAGGGCGCCCCGCAGGAGGTGCTGGCCCGGTGCACCCGTATCCGCTTCGACGGCACCGACCAGGAACTCGACACCCGCCTCCGCGATGCGGTCGTCGCGGCCGACGACACCATGGCCGGCCGGGGGCTGCGGGTGCTGGGCGTCGCCGTGCGTCCCGTCGGGGAACTCCCCCGCACGGCGGAGCAGGCCGAGTCGGGCCTGACGTTCCTCGGTCTGATCGGCATGCTCGACCCGCCCCGGTCCGAGGTCGCCGAGGCGGTGCGGGCCTGTCACCGCGCCGGAATCCGGATCGTGATGCTGACCGGCGACCACCCCCTCACGGCCGAGGCGATCGCCCGGCGTGTCGGCATAGTGACCGGTCCCTCCCCCACCGTCGTGACCGGCCCCGAGCTGGACTCCCTGGACGCGGCGGCGCTCGACCGGCTGCTCGCCGCGCCGGGGCAGTTGTTGCTGTGCCGGGTCAGCCCCGAGCACAAGATGCGGGTCGTGGCCGCACTCCAGGCACGCGGCGAGGTGGTGGCGGTCACCGGTGACGGCGCCAACGACGCCCCCGCGCTCAAACATGCCGACATCGGCGTGTCCATGGGCGCCACCGGCACCGACGTCGCCCGCGAGGCGTCCGAGATGGTGCTCCTCGACGACTCGTTCGCCTCCATCACGGCGGCGGTGGAACTGGGCCGGTCGGTCTACCGCAACATCCGCAAGTTCCTCGCCTACCTGTTCAGCCACAACATCGCCGAACTCACTCCGATCCTCGCGGCCGCGTTCGCCGGTTTCCCGCTGGTGCCCCTGACCGCCGTGCAGATCCTCGCCATCGACCTCGGCTCCGACGTACTGCCCGCGCTGGCGCTGGGCGCCGAACCGCCCGAGCCGGACACCATGGACCGCCCGCCCCGCTCCCGCCGCGAACGGCTCTTCTCCGCCGAACTCGTCCGCCGGTTCCTCTTCCTGGGAGCCGTCCAGTCGATCGGTGTGTGCGCGGTGTTCTTCTGGCAGATCCACGGCTCCGGAATCCCGTACGAGGACTTCACCGCCTCCGACCCCGCCTATCGCAAGGCCATCACGCTCACCCAGGCCGCGATCGTGGTGAGCCAGTTCTTCAACGCACTGGCGGTCCGCACGGACCGGCAGAGCGTGTTCGGCGTCGGGCTGTTCTCCAACCCCCGGCTGATCGCGGCCGGCTGCTTCGGCATCGGCCTGATGGCCGCGATCAGCTACGTGCCGGTGCTGCAGGACGTGTTCAACACCGCGGCCCTGTCGGCCCTGGACTGGGTCGTCCTCGTCGGCTTCGGCGCCCTGCTGCTGGGCGCGGAGGAGGCCCGCAAGTGGTGGGTGCGCCGTGCTCCGGTCCCCGCCCCGGAAGAGAAGGAGGCTGCGCCATGAGGGTCATCGTGGTGGGCTGCGGCCGGGTCGGTTCCGCGCTCGCCGTCCAGCTGGTCAACGAAGGCCACGACGTACGCGTCATCGACCGCGACCCCAGGACCCGACGGCTGCTGCCGGACGGCTTCCGCGGAGAGGTGCTGCACGGCAACGGCTTCAACCGCACGCTGCTCGAATCCGCGGGCATCGGACTCGCCGACGCCTTTGTCGCCGTCACCTCCGGCGACAACACCAACATCGTCAGCGCCCGCACGGCGAAGGAGACCTACCGGGTCCCGATCGTGCTGGCCCGCATCTACGACCCGAGGCGCGCCGACATCTACCGCGACCTCGGCATCCCGACGATCGCCAGCGTGCGCTGGACGGTGCACCAGCTCCACCAGATGCTGCTGCACCGCCATCTCACCCCGGAACTGGACTTCGGCAACGGCGAGACGATGCTGCTGCGCTCCCGGCTGCCCGCCTACCTCACCGGCCGGCGGATGGGCGATCTGGAGGTCGACGGCGAGATCCGGGTCGTCGAGGTCACCCGCGGCGGACGGTCGTTCCTGCCCACAGCCCACACGCCCGCGGAAGCGGACGACCTGATCACGTTCGCCGTCGCCGCCGACGCCCTCGGCCGGCTGCGCGGCTTCCTGGACAAGGAGCTCGGCACATGAAGGTCATCGTCGCCGGGGCCGGGCGCCTCGGTACCCAGATCGCCGAGGTCCTCGGCGCCGCCCGCAACCAGGTCACGCTCGTGGACCAGGACGACGACCGGGTCGCCGCGCTCCAGGGCCGTGTCCCCGCCGATCTGCGCATCGGTGACGCCTGCGAGCCCGCGGTCCTGGAGGACGCGGGCGCCCACGCCGCCGACCTGGTGGTGGCCGCCACCGGCGAGGACGAGGACAACCTGGTCGTCAGCCTGCTCGCCAAACGCCAGTTCAAGGTTCCCCGGGTCATCGCACGCGTCAACGACGAGGAGAACGCCTGGCTGTTCACCCACCACTGGGGCGTCGACACCGCCGTACCGGCCGCCGCGCCCCTCGTCTCGCTCATCGAGGAGGCGACCAGTGCCAGCGACACGGTGGCACTGCTGCGGTTGAGCAAGGCGGGTGTCAACGTGATCGAGACGACCATCGGCGCGCATTCCCAGGCCGCCGGTCACGCGCTGGCGGAGGTGGCCGTGCCGCCGGGACTGGTCATCGCCACGGTCGTCCGCGCCGGAGAGCCACTGGCCCCCACGCCGGAGCTGGAGCTGCGGGAGGGCGACGAGATCCTGGTGGTCTCGCACAGCGCCACGGAGGGCGAGGTCCACGCGATCTTCCAGTGAGCGGCTTCTTCCGCCCGGGTCAGCCGTTCATCTTCTTGCGCCACTGGGGACCGACCCGCTCCCACTCCGCCTCCCAGGCCCGGATCCGCCGCCGGTCCAGGCGGAAGCGTGCCAGGCAGGCGCAGCCCGCGGCCGCTGCGGCGGTGCCGAACACGACCAGCACACCGGCGAGCGCCGACTGCAGCCTCGCCTCCAGGGGGCTGGGGGGACTGGTCACCAAGCGCTCGTGGTTGTCGACCCACACCGTGACCGAGGCTCCCGCCGCGCTCCCCGTCGCGACCCTCGCCATGCCCGTGTGCGTGGATCCGTCGGCGGCCCTCCAGTGCACCTTCGCCCACACCGTGTCGCCACTGCCGCCGGCCGTCGTCACGGTCGGGCCCCGGGGCGCGTCACGGGTGAGTACGGCCGACACGGAGTGCACCGACGCGCGCCGTGCGGCGAGGCTGTCCGCCATGCCGGCATCCGCCGCCAGGCCGGCGAGCAGGCCGCCCACCAGGGCCACCAGCCAGGCGGCGAGAACGATCCAGGCCTCCACGCGGTCGCTGCGGCGCCGCAGGGGATTGTGCCGCCATCGCCACAGCGGCACCTTCTTCACCCGGGTGGCACGCGTCCGCGTCATGGGGTCACACCCCCTTGCCTCTCACTCGAATGTCTCACGTGCGCGGGCGGATGCGCACAGGCCGACCAGGCAGGATCCCGGGCCGGGTGGCCGGGTGACGGACCCGGTCAGCCCCGGGCGCCGCTGCCGTAGGGGGCGTACAGGTCCAGCAGCCGGGTCCGGGCCGCGTTCAGCCTGCGGGCCACGGCTTCGCCGACCCACAGGGCGATCGCACGCCCCATCTCGGGGTCGTCCTCGCACATCCGCCGGACGGCCGCGGCATCGAACTCGTGGGCCCGCACCGGCCCCACCGTCCGGGCGCCGAACTGCCACGTATGCGGCGTGTACAGCCAGGACCAGCCGAGGAGCTCGCCGGCGCCCACGCTGTCGATCACGGGCGCGCGGCGTCCGGGTACGCGCATGTCGAGCGCGACGGCGCCCGCGTCGACGATCCAGAAGTGGTCCGCCCGGCCGCCCTCGTTGAACAGGCGGGTCTGCGGCGGGTAGCGCACGTCGTGTGCCAGGCTCATCAGCCTTCCCCGGTAGACGGCGGGGAGGTTCCTGGTCATGCGGGGTGTGGTCGCGGTGGTCATGGCTGCGCCTCCTCCTGCGCCGGGCCGACGCGGGGTCGTCACCGGTGGACATCGCCTGCCTTCAGCGTCGGTCACGGCGGCGGGGCGCACATGGGCCGACCGGTCCCCGTCGAAGGGCCGTCGGGGCAGGTTTCGGCGACCCGCCCCGACGGCCCCGTCGCCGTCCGCTCAGCCGTTCCAGGTCCAGTCCGCGACCTCCGGCAGGTCGGTGCCGTGCTCGCGGATCCAGTCGTGGTGGCGCTGGCGCGCGTCCTCCATGCGCTGGCGTACGGCCGCGGCGCGCACCGCGAGGCCGGGCACCCGGTCGATGACGTCCATGACCAGCCGGTAGCGGTCCAGATCGTTGCGGACGACCATGTCGAACGGCGTGGTCGTGGTGCCGGATTCCTTGTAGCCGCGCACGTGCAGGTTCCTGTGGCCGGTGCGCCGGTAGGCGAGGCGGTGGATCAGCCAGGGGTAGCCGTGGTAGGCGAAGATCACCGGCTTGTCCTGGGTGAACAGGCCGTCGTACTCGAAGTCGCTCATGCCGTGCGGGTGTTCCTCGCGCGGCATCAGCCGGGCCATGTCGACGACGTTGACCACACGGACCGCGAGTTCGGGCAGGTGGCGGCGCAGCAACTGGGCGGCGGCCAGGACCTCCTGGGTGGGTACGTCGCCCGCGCAGGCGAGGACCACGTCGGGCTCGCCGCCGTTCTCGGTGCCGGCCCACTCCCAGATGCCGGCTCCGCGCGCGCAGTGGGCGCGGGCCTGGTCCATCGACAGCCAGTCGAAGCAGGGCTGCTTGCCGGCCACGATGACGTTGACGTAGTCCCGGCTGCGCAGTGCGTGGTCGGCGACCGACAGCAGCGTGTTGGCGTCCGGCGGCAGGTAGACCCGTACGACCTCGGGGCTCTTGTTGAGGACGTGGTCGACGAAGCCGGGGTCCTGATGGGAGAAGCCGTTGTGGTCCTGGCGCCACACGTGCGAGGTGAGCAGGTAGTTGAGGGAGGCGATCGGGGCGCGCCACGGCAACTGCCGTGAGGTGCGCAGCCACTTGATGTGCTGGTTGACCATCGAGTCGACGATGTGCACGAAGGCCTCGTAGCAGGAGAACAGTCCGTGCCTGCCGGTGAGGAGATAGCCCTCCAGCCAACCCTGGCAGGTGTGTTCGGAGAGGATCTCCATCACACGCCCGTGCCGGTCGAGGTGTTCGTCGACCGGGAGGTGCTGGGCCTGCCAGGCCTTGCCGCTGGCGTCGAAGACGGCCTGGAGCCGGTTGGAGGCGGTCTCGTCGGGGCCCACGACGCGGAAGTCGCGGCGCGCCGAGGTGTCCTCCATGACCTTTTCGAGGAGGTCGCCGAGGACGCGGGTGGGCTCGTGGAGGGTGCTGCCCGGCTTGTCGACGGGTACGGCGAAGTCGTCGAGGGACGGGATGGGCAGATCCCGTACGAGCAGGCCGCCGTTGGCGTGTGGGGTGGCACCGAGGCGGTGCGCGCCCTCGGGGACGCAGGCGAGGGCGTCGGCGACGGGCCGGCCGTCGGCGTCGAAGAGCTCCTCGGGGCGGTAGGAGCGCAGCCACTGCTCCAACTGCCGCAGGTGGTCCGGGTTCTCGCGGACACCGGCCAGCGGGACCTGGTGGGCGCGCCAGGTGCCCTCGACCGGAACACCGTCGACCTCGGCGGGGCCGGTCCAGCCCTTGGGGGTGCGCAGGACGATGACGGGCCAGTGCGCGCGCTCCGCCACACCTTCCTCGCGGGCCGACTGCTGGAGCAGCGCGATGCGCTCCAGGGCGGTGTCCATGGCCTCGGCCATCGCGCGGTGGACGGTGGCCGGGTCGTCGCCGGTGACGTGGATGGGCGAGTGTCCGTAGCCGCGCAGCAGCTCGTCGAGCTCGTGCTCGGGGAGGCGGGAGAGCACGGTCGGGTTGGCGATCTTGTAGCCGTTGAGGTGGAGGATCGGCAGGACGGCGCCGTCGTGGACGGGGTCGAGGAACTTGTTGGAGTGCCAGGACGCGGCCAGCGGCCCGGTCTCCGCCTCACCGTCGCCGACCACGCAGGCGACCAGCAGGTCCGGGTTGTCGAGGGCCGCGCCGTAGGCGTGCGAGAGCGAGTAGCCCAGCTCGCCGCCCTCGTGGATGGAGCCGGGGGTCTCCGGTGCCACGTGGCTCGGCACTCCGCCGGGGAAGGAGAACTGCCGGAACAGGCGCCCCATGCCGGCCTCGTCCCGGCCGACGTCGGGATAGGTCTGGCTATAAGTACCCTCCAGCCAGGAGTTGGCCACCACCGACGGTCCGCCGTGGCCGGGGCCCCAGATGCACAGGGCGTCGATGCCGCGGGCCTTGATGACCCGGTTGAGGTGGGTGTAGACGAGGTTCAGGCCGGGTGAGGTGCCCCAGTGGCCCAGCAGCCGCGGTTTGATGTGTTCCGGCTTCAGGGGTTCGCGCAGCAGGGGGTTGGCCATCAGGTAGATCTGCCCGGCGGACAGGTAGTTGGCGGCCCTCCAGTGCATGTCCAGGGTGCGCAGTTCCTCGTCGGAAAGTACGGTGGCGTTCTGGTGTTCGACCTTGGGCATGGGATTGACTCCGGAAGTCATCGACGTGGCTCAGCGGGTGGTGGAGGCGGCATGGCCGGCAAGAAGGCGGCGACGCTGCCGCGCAAGACGTACGAGAAGGAACTGCTGCGGCTGCAGACGGAGCTGGTGAAGCTTCAGGAGTGGGTGCGCGCCGAGGGCGCCCGCCTTGTCGTCATCTTCGAGGGGCGGGACGCGGCGGGCAAGGGCGGCACCATCAAGCGGGTGGCGGAGCATCTGAACCCGCGCGTGGCGCGCATCGCGGCGCTGCCCAAGCCGACCGAGCGCGAGCGCACCCAGTGGTACTTCCAGCGGTACGTGGAGCATCTGCCGGCCGCCGGGGAGATCGTGCTGTTCGACCGGTCCTGGTACAACCGGGCCGGGGTGGAGCATGTGATGGGCTTCTGCACCAAGGAGGAGTACCAGCTCTTCCTGCGGCAATGCCCCATCTTCGAGCGGATGCTGGTGGAGGACCGGATCCTGCTGCGCAAGTACTGGTTCTCGGTGAGCGACACCGAGCAGCAGGAGCGCTTCCGGCGCCGGCTGGACGATCCGGTGCGGCGCTGGAAGCTGTCGCCGATGGACCTGGAGTCGATCACGCGTTGGGAGGCGTACTCCCGGGCCAAGGACGAGATGCTGGTGCACACGGACATCAGCGAGGCGCCGTGGTTCGTGGTGGAGAGCGACGACAAGCGCCGGGCACGGCTGGACATGATCGCCCACCTGCTGGGCTCCCTGCCCTATCGCGAGGTTCCGCCGCCGGTGCTGGAGCTGCCGGAGCGTCCGGCGTCGACCGGCTACCAGCGCCCGCCGCGTGATCTGCAGACATACGTCCCCGATCACGCGGCGAGCCTGTAGGCCGGTCACTTCGGTCGCACCGGGCTCGGTACGACGGCGACCGGGCAGGCGGAGTGGTGCAGCACCGCGTGGGCGACCCGGCCGAGCTGGAGCCCGAAGTGCCCCTCCCGGCGCTTGGCGCCCACGACCAGGAGATCGGCGTCGCGTGAGAGGTCGGCCAGTACCCGGCGGGCGTGGCCCTCGACGGTGCGGTGGCGTACATCGGCGTCCGGCGGGACGTCGTGCAGCGCCCCCTCCAGGGCCTCCACCGCGCGCTGCTCGTGCAGTCGCGCGGGCTCACCGGCCATCAGTGGGTGGTCGGTGGTCTCGTGCGCGGGGCACCGCCAGGCCCGTACGGCCTCCAGGGGCACCCCGCGCAGGCGCGCCTCGCCGACGGCGAAGCGCACGGCCGGCGACTCGGCGCCGTCCTCCCCCACGCCCAGGACGACCCGTCCATGGGTGCCGGGCACCGCCTGCTTGTCCTGACTGCCGCGCAGCACGATCACCGGGCAGTCGGCCTGCGCGGCGACGGTGAGGCTGACGGAGCCGAGCAGGAACTCGGCGATGCCGCTGCGGCCCCGGCTGCCCATGACCACCGCGGAGGCCTGCCGCCCCTCGTGCACCAGGGCGTACTCCGGCTCCTCCGGCAGCACCACCGGGGTCACCTTCAGGTCCGGGTGGCGCTCCCGGGCCCGCCGGGCGGCGCTCTCGACGACGTCCTCGGCGAGCACCTCCTCGGCCGGCTTGCCGAGGTCCTCCGAGAGCGAGCCGCCCTCGTAGCGCTCCCACAGCGAGGCGTACACCACCCGCAGCCCGGTCCCGCGCAGCGCGGCCTCGTCGGCCGCCCAGTCCACGGCCCGCAGGCTCGGTTCGGAACCGTCCACGCCCACGACCAGGGGCAGGTCCATCGTGCTCACCGTCCCGCGCCGAGGTCGAACACGATCCGGGCCTTGACCTGGCCGCGCAGCACCTCGTCGATGGACTCGTTGACGGAGGCCAGCGGGCGGGTCTCGCAGATGACCTTGGTACGGCCGGCCGCGTGCAGCCGGAAGACCTCGGCGAGGTCCTGCCGGGTGCCGACGATGGAGCCGATCACCGAAGTGCCGTTCAGGACCGTGTCGAAGATCGGGACCTCGATCGTGCCGTGCGCCGGCAGGGCGACCATGACGAGCTTGCCGCCGCGCCGCAGGCCGGAGTTGACGGCGGCGAACGCGGCCTCGTTCACGGCCAGGGCGATCGCCGCGTGGGCGCCGCCGTGTCCCTTGAGGACCTCGCCGACGTTCTCCTTGCGGGCGTCGATGGTGATGTCGGCGCCGAGTTCCCGGGCCAGTTCGAGCTTCTCGTCGGTGACGTCGATCGCGGCGACGGTGGCTCCGGCGATCTTCGCGTACTGCACGGCCAGGTGACCGAGTCCGCCGACGCCGGAGATGGCCACGAGCTGGGCCGGCCTGACGTCCGCGACCTTGAGCGCCTTGTACGTGGTGACGCCGGCGCAGGTCAGCGGGGCGGCCTCGACGGCGCTGACGCCCTCGGGCACGGGCTGGGCGAAGTCGGCCCAGGCCAGCATCTTCTCGGCGTACCCGCCGTCACAGCCGTAACCGGTGTTGATCTGCTGCTGGCACAGTGTCTCCCAGCCGGACAGGCAGTGCTCGCACCGTCCGCAGGCCCTGCCCAGCCACGGCACTGCGACCCGGTCGCCCACGCTCAGGTGGGTGACGCCGGCGCCGAGCTTCTCGACGAGGCCGACGCCCTCGTGGCCGGGGACGAAGGGGGGGTTGGGCTTGACGGGCCAGTCGCCGTGGGCGGCGTGGATGTCGGTGTGGCACAGCCCGGAGGCCTCCACACGGATGCGGACCTGGCCGGGTCCGGGCTCGGGGTCGGGGCGCTCCTCGATGACCAGGGGCTCGCCGAACGCTCGTACGACCGCTGCCTTCATGAGTTCAACTCCTCGGGGTTCGGTGTCAGTTGTGGGCGACGACCGCGACAGGTGCGGCGGCGTGGTGCAGAACGGCGTGGGTGACGGGGCCGATGTGGAAGCCGACCGGGCTGCGGCGGACTCGACGGCCGACGACGACCAGCGAGGCCCCCGAGGAGACGTCGACCAGGTGGTTCGCCGCGCTGCCGGCCCGGGACTCCTCCACCACTTCCACGTCCGCGTACTTCCGGCGCCAGGGAAGCAGGGCCTCGGCCAGAGCGGCCGACTGCTGCCGGGCGATCTCGTTGTGGTAGTCCGCGTCGGCGGACAGGCCGTAGGTGTAGTACGGCGGCAGGTTCCAGCCGTACAGGACCCGCAGGACGGTGTTCCGCCGGGCGGCCGCGTCGAAGGCGAACTCGATCACGGACGCGTCGGGGGCGGCGGGGTCGAGGCCGAGCAGGACGGGACGGTACGGGGTGGCGGCGGACGGGATGCCCACCGGGTCCGGCTCGTGCTCGTCGGCGGCCTGTTCCCCGGCCCGCACCAGCACCACGGGGCGTTCGGCGTGCGCGATGGTGGCCAGGCCGACGGATCCGACGAGGAATCCGCCGATGCCGCTCAGCCCACGGGAGCCGAGGACCAGCAGTTCGGCGTCCCGTCCCACCTCGGCCAGCACGTCGGCGGGCCGCCCGCTCGACTGTTCCATGGTCACTTCGAGGCCGGGGTGACGCAGCCGGACGCCCTCGGCGGTCTCGCGCGGAATGCGCTCGGTCCAGTGCTGCTGTGTCTCCGCGCCGAGCAGCGGGGCCTGCGCCACGGGCTGCGGGACGGGCTCCCACACGTGGACGATGTTCAGCGGCAGGTCACGCAACTGCGCCTCGCGGGCCGCCCACTCCACCGCGGCGCGGCTCTCGGCCGAGCCGTCCAGACCTGCGACAACGGTGCGCATCATGATTCCGCCTCCTGATCGTGATCTGCTTCCAGCGTCGGTCCTCGAACGGCCGTGCTGCAGGGGCCGCATGTCCCCCGCCTGGACCGACCGGCCCAACACAGCCGTTCTCTCGCAGTGCAGGCAGCCGGGATGGATTCTTGAGGCAGCCGGTGAGAGGAGATGCATGTCCCACGCGTCGTGGTGGAGCCGTACGGTGCCCGGGATCACCGTTCTGACCGGTTACCGCCGGTCCTGGCTGCGCGGCGACGCGCTGGCCGGTCTGACGGTGGCCGCCTATCTGGTGCCGCAGGTGATGGCGTACGCGGGTGTGGCCGGACTGCCACCGGTCGCCGGTCTGTGGGCGATCCTGCCCGCCCTCGCGGTGTACTCGCTGCTCGGCTCCTCGCGGCTGCTCTCCGTCGGCCCCGAGTCGACCACGGCGCTGATGACGGCGACCGTGGTGGGCCCGCTCGCCGGAGCCGATCCCGCCCGTTACGCCACCCTGGCCGCCACCCTCGCGCTCACGGTCGGCCTCCTGTGCCTGGCGGCCTGGGCGCTGCGCCTGGGCTTCCTCGCCGACCTGCTCTCCCGCCCGGTCCTGATCGGCTATCTGGCGGGCGTCGCGCTGATCATGATCGTGGACCAGCTGCCGAAACTGACGGGCGTGGAGACGACCGGTTCGGAGTTCTTCCCCCAACTGTGGTCCTTCGTACGGCATCTGGGGCAGGCGCACCTGGCCACGGTGCTGTTCTCCGCCATCGTGCTCGCCCTGCTGTTCACGGTGGCGCGGCTGAGCCGTGCGGTGCCCGGCCCCCTGCTGGCGGTCGTCCTGAGCACAGCGGCGGTGGCCGTCTTCGACCTCGACGAGAGGTTCGGCGTCAAGGTGATCGGCGAGGTCCCGGCCGGACTGCCCTCCGTCGCGCTGCCGGACCTCACCGAGTTGCCTCATCTGGTGCTGCCCGCGCTCGGCATCCTGCTCGTCGCCTACACGGACTTCATCCTCACCGCGCGCGCCTTCACCGGCGGCGAGGACGGCCCGCCGCTCGACGCCAACCAGGAGTTCCTGGCACTGGGTGCGGCCAACCTGGGGGCGGGCTGTCTGCACGGCTTCCCGGTGAGCAGCAGCGCCAGCCGCACCGCACTGGCCTCCTCGGCCGGCGCGCGCAGCCAGGTGTACTCCCTGGTCACGGGTGCGGCGGTGCTCGCCGTACTGCTCTTCCTCAGCCCGCTGCTGACCCGCACCCCGTCGGCCGTACTGGGCGCGCTCGTCGTGTACGCGGCGGTCCGCATGATCGACCTCGCGGGCTTCCGCCGCCTGGCGTCCTTCCGCAGACGCGAACTGCTGCTCGCGCTCGGCTGTCTGGCCGGAGTGCTCGCGCTGGACATCCTGTACGGGGTGCTGGTCGCCGTCGGCATGTCCGTGGCCGAGTTGCTCAGCCGGGTCGCCCGGCCCCACGACGCCGTCGAGGGGCTGGTGCCCGGGGTGGCCGGCATGCACGACGTGGACGACTACCCGCAGGCCCGCACGATCCCCGGCCTGCTGGTGTACCGCTACGACTCGCCGCTGTTCTTCGCCAACGCCCAGGACTTCCACCGCCGCGCCCTGGCCGCGGTGGACGAACAGACCGGACCGGTCCGCTGGTTCGTCCTCAACACCGAGGCGAACGTGGAGGTGGACATCACCGCCCTGGACGCGGTCGACGACCTGCGGCGGGAGCTCACCGGCCGTGGCGTCGTGTTCGCCCTCGCCCGGGTGAAACAGGACCTGCTGGACGATCTGGAGGCGTACGGACTGGCCGAAGCGGTGGGCAGGGACCTGATCTTTCCCACCCTGCCGACCGCGGTGGCCGCGTACCGCAAGTGGAGCCGCAAGGGCTAGCCGCGTCAGCTCTTCACGAGCGGGCGGCCGGACGGCTGCCGCGGACCGGGGATCGTCGTCCCGGTCGTCCCGGGGCCCGATGCCCGCCGGGCGGCGCGGCGCTGCCGCGACCGCAGGTACAGCGCGTCGAGCGTCGCGCTGAGCACGAAGGTGACCGTCATGGCGATCACCAGGAGGACGGCGAACTGCCGCCAGAACTCCGGCGTCAGGCTGGTACCCATGGTGTGCCTCCCCTTTCCGCTGCGCGGAGTGGCTCTCTCACCACCATCGAACCGCCGGACGCCGGGTGGCACAGGGTGCCACTGGGGTGGCCCGGCCCGCCGGGCGGCCCGTTCCTGGGGCCGGGTGGCCCCTGGTACCGGGCGCCACGCGGCCCCACGCTGGCAGTGGTAGCTCCGTACGCCTTACTGGAGGCACCCCATGAACGCTCCCGCCACCACGAGCCTGCCGCGGGCACTGCCCGCCGAGCACCGGCAGCGGCTCATGCGACTCGCCAGGGAGGTGTCGTTCCCCGAGGGCTCCCGGCTCTTCGAGGAGGGCGGTCGCGCCGACCGGTTCTGGATCATCCGCACCGGCACGGTCGACCTCGACATGCGGGTCCCCGGCCGCCGGGCCGCCGTCATCGAGTCCCTCGGGCACAACGAGCTCGTCGGCTGGTCCTGGCTGTACGCCCCCTACACCTGGCAGCTCGGCGCCGAGACCTCCTCGCCGGTGCGTGCGTACGAGTTCGATGCCACCACCGTGCGGACGGTCTGCGAGGAGGACCCGGCGTTCGGCCGGACCGTGGCGCAGTGGGTCGGCAGGGTCGTCGCCCACCGGCTGCAGGCGGCCCGGGTCCGGCTGCTGGACCTGTACGCCCCCTACGGCAGCGGGAGTGCGCGGTGAACCAGAGCGATCCGGGACGCGTCACGCACGCGTCCGTGCACATCGTGAGCGACGTGATGACCCGTTCCGTCGCCGCCGTCGGCCGTGGTGCCGCCTTCAAGGACATCGTGCGCACCATGCAGGACCGCAAGGTCAGCGCGGTGCCCGTGGTGGACGGCGGGGACCGGGTCGTGGGGGTGGTGTCGGAGGCGGACCTGCTGCCCAAGGAGGAGTTCCGGGACAGCGACCCCGACCGGTACACGCAGTTGCGCAGGCTGTCCGACCTCGCCAAGGCCGGCTCGGTCACCGCGGGCGAGCTGATGACCTCCCCCGCCCTCACCGTCCCTGCGGACGCCACGCTGGCGCAGGCGGCGCGGGAGATGGCGCGGGCGCGGGTCAAGCGGCTGCCCGTCGTCGACGCGGACGGGCGGCTGGAGGGCATCGTCAGCCGCGCGGACCTGCTCAAGGTGTTCCTGCGGGACGACGAGGACATCGCCGAGGAGGTACGGCGGGAGACCGTCTCGTACCTGTTCCCCGCCCCGGCGTCGACGGTCCTGGTCGAGGTCCGGGACGGGGTGGTGACCCTCGGCGGCAGGGTCCACGACACCTCGCTCGTGCCCGTGGCCGCACGGCTGGTGCGGGCGGTCGAGGGCGTCGTGGACGTGCAGTTCGCACTCGACGGGCCGGAGCGTACCGGCGACTGAAAGGCGGCCCTCGCGGGTACCGTCACGACGAGTGGGGCCGGTCGGCCCTAGTGCGTCCGGTCCCACCGGGTGATGATCCTCATGACGGACGGCCCGCAGTCCGTGCGTCACTCTCCCGGGGAACAAGAGGCCGACATGACCGAGAAACGCACCTTCACGGCGCAGGATCCGATCCGCGTCTTCCTGCTCGACGACCACGAGGTGGTCCGACGGGGGCTTGCGGATCTGCTGGACGCCGAGCCGGACATCTCCGTCGTCGGCGACGCCGAGAACGTCGAGCACGCCCTCGTCCGCGCGCCCGCGGTCCGGCCGCACGTGGCCGTCCTTGACGTACGCCTGCCCGACGGGAACGGCATCTCCGTCTGCCGCGAGCTGCGCGACCGTATGCCCGAGCTGGCCGTGCTGATGCTGACGTCGTTCGACGACGAGGACGCGCTGCTCGACGCGATCATGGCCGGGGCCTCCGGGTATGTGCTCAAGCAGATCCGGGGCTCGGACCTGGTCTCGGCGGTGCGCACGGTCGCCTCGGGCCAGTCGATGCTGGACCCGGCGACGACGGCCCGGCTGATGCGTTCGCTGCGCGCCGAACCCGCCGAGGCCCCGGAGGTGGCGCCGGAGCTCGCGGG
The DNA here is from genome assembly GCF_040643775.1 of Streptomyces sp. NPDC047081. Taxonomy (NCBI): domain Bacteria; kingdom Bacillati; phylum Actinomycetota; class Actinomycetes; order Kitasatosporales; family Streptomycetaceae; genus Streptomyces; species Streptomyces sp. NPDC047081. Next base: position 190,432 of record NZ_JBEYUY010000017.1, read on the forward strand.
CCTGTCCCCGCGCGAGCGGGAGATCCTCGCGCTGATCGGGGACGGCCTGACCAACCGCGAGATCGGCAAGCGGCTGTATCTGTCGGAGAAGACCGTCAAGAACCACATCTCCCGGCTGCTGGCCAAGCTGGGCGTGCAGCGCCGCGTGCAGGCCGCGGTGCTGGCCACGCACCTGGAGCAGCCCGAACCGGAGGCCCGCCCGGCTCGCTGACGTCCGGGCCGTTCAGCGGATCTCGAACACCTCGTCCACGGGACGGCGCGGGGTTGCGGTCCCCGCGGGGCCGTATCCGAGGCGCAGCACCATGTGCACGAAGCCCAGCGCCGACCGAGGATCGCGGGCCAGTTCGCGCAGGTCCTGGTGTTCCAGGGAGTGGGAGGTGAGGGACGTGGCCAGTCCCTCGCGGGTGGCCAGCAGCAGGACCCGCTCCAGTGCCTGTCCGGCGCGCAGCCAGTCGTCCGGGCGGTCCTGGCCGGTGCCGAGCAGGGCCAGCTGCGGGGTGGTCTCGAAGACGGCCGCCGCACGGCCGGGCACGGCACGCCGTCCGGCGAAGTCGCGGACCGGAGCCCGCCCGCCCTGCCTGGTAGGCCCGAAGGCCCGCTCGGGGATCCCGTCGGCGGCCTCCGCCCCGATCCGCGTCCACCGCTGCACGTCCGCCAGCCGTTCGGGTTCCGCGCTGTCTCGTCCCTCGACGTCACGGACGTGCTCCACCAGGGCCTCCACGTGCCACTTGCTCGGGAAGACGAGCCGCGCCCCCTCCAGCCGGGCGGCGTCGCTCAGCGCGTCCTGAACGGCGTGTGGGACGGGCCGGTCCTGGAAGGGGTGGCGGCTGGTGTGCCGGCGGGAGATGGCCGGGAACAGCGCCGCGAGGTCCTCGTCCGGACGGTCGGCGCCGGTGAGGTGCACGACGGCGAGCAGGTCGCGGTCGGCCGGGTCGGGAAGCAGCACCGTGTCCGTGTGCAGGGCGCTGTGGGCCGCGGCCACCCGGAGGTTGAACAGTGCCGCGCCGCAGCCGAGGTGGAGGGCGCGGTTGTCGGGGTCCGTGTGCGGCATGGCCCGTCCGAGGTCGGCACGGAGTTCGAGGGTGCCGCTCGCGCGTTGAAGGCAGAAGCGCCACGGTTGCGCGTTGTGCAGTGAGGGGGCGGCCGTGGCGGCACTCACCAGGTCCCTCACGTTCGTCGTGTCGAGCGGTTGCGCCGACATGGGGCGCACCTCCCCTCGGACGGGCGGCGCGAAAGCTGCCGGTCAGTGTTTGGTGAGTGTGGGGCCGTTCTCGCGCAGCACGGCCAGGCTCCGGCGGTACTGCTCCTCGTCGATCTCCCCGCGTGCGAAGCGTTCGGCCAGCAGCCGCTCGGAGGTGGCGGGGGGCGGAGTGAGGCTGTGCGGGGGCGGTGGGGTGCGGTTCAGGGCCCGGAAGAGCAGCACTCCCGCGCCGATGAGCAGAGCCCACAGCAGGACCGTGCCGATGGACATCGTGAACCAGCCCCAGCCGTTCATGTCATGACCATTCCAGTACATCAGGTCCGCTTCCTCTCACTCGGGCGTACACGGCCAGCGTCACACTCGCGGAATCCGGCGGGCAGGGGCCGTCCGGTCTCGGTCCGGGTCCATGCGGCCCCTCGGCCGTCACTCCCCCAGGACCAGCCGGCCTGTGTCCCCCGGTTTCAGGCAGACCGCACGGTCGGGCAGGCGGATGTCGATCGGCGAGCCGTCGGACGCCGGCACCGCGATCTCCAGCAGCCCGCGCTCCAGCCGCAGCCGTACGCCCCAGTGCTCCTGGTAGCGCAGCGCGAAGCCGTACGAGGACAGTTCCGGCAGCGGCACGGGATCGAGCCACAGCGCCCCGCCCCGCGTCTCCAGGCCGGTCAGTCCGCGCTGGACGAGGTCGAGGGTGCCGGCCATGGCGCCGAGGTGGATGCCCTCGCCGGTGGTGCCGCCCTGGACGTCGGCGACGTCGCCCCGAAGGGCCTCCAGGCAGAACCTCCACGCCTCGGCCCGCCGGGCCCGGGCCAGCACCCAGCCGTGGACCAGCCCGCTGAGCGTGGAGCCGTGGCTGGTGCGCCGCAGGTAGTGGTCGACGGTGCGCCGCCAGGTGTCCTCGTCCAGCCGCAGCCCCAACCGGCGGAACAAGCCCTGCAGTTCGGCGGGTCCGAAGAGGTAGCCGAGCATCAGGACGTCCGCCTGCTTGGACGCCCGGTAGCGGTTGACGGTGTCCCCCTCGGCCTCCAGGATCCGGTCCAGCCGCCGGATGCCGCCGTACCGCTCGCGATAGCCGTCCCAGTCGAGCTCGGCGAGGTCGCCGTAGCCCTCGAACTGGCTGATGACACCCTCGTGGAAGGGCACGTGGAGGGTGCGGGAGACGTCCTGCCACTGTTCGAGTTCGCCGCCGTCCAGGCCGATGCGCTCGACGAGTTCGCGCCGGCGCGGCTCGGGCAGCGACTCCAGCAGTTCCAGGGCGCGGGCGAGCACCCAGGCGGCCGTGACGTTCGTGTACGCGTTGTCGTCGAGGCCGGGCCGCTCCGCGCCGGGGTAGGCGTCGTGATACTCGTCGGGGCCGACGACGCCCTTGATCCGATGGCGGCCCAGGGTCTCGTCGTAGACGGCGGAGTCGGCCCAGAAGCGGGCGATCTGCAGCAGCATCTCGGCGCCCTTGGTGTGCCGGAACTCGGTGTCGCCGCTCGCCTCGCAGTACTGCCACACGTTGTACGCGATGGCCGAGCCGACGTGGTGCTGGAGCCGGGAGTGGTCGGGCAGCCAGCGTCCGGAGCGCGGGTTGAGATGCAGCTGCTGGGTCTCCTCACGGCCGTCGCTGCCGCTCTGCCAGGGGTACATGGCGCCTCGGCGGCCGGCCTCGCGGGCGGCGGTGCAGGCCTGTTCGAGGCGGCGGTGGCGGTAGCGGAGCAGGGCGCGGGAGACCTCGGGGAAGTGCAGGTTGAGATAGGGCAGCACGAACAGCTCGTCCCAGAAGACATGTCCGCGGTAGGCCTCGCCGTGCAGCCCACGGGCGGGCACGCCGACGTCGAGGTCGGCGGTGTGCGGGGAGAGCGTCTGCAGGACGTGGAAGAGGTGCAGCCGCAGGACGGTGCCGGCCTCGCCGTCGACGTCGAGGTCGGCACGGCGCCACAGCTGGTCCCAGGCCGTGAGGTGCGACTCCAGGAGGTCGTCGAAGCCCGGCGCCCGGGTCACCCGGTCGACCGCGGCGAACAGCGGGTCGCTGATCGCCGGGTCGCGCGAGGTGTGCAGGGCGACGGTCTTGTCGACGGTGAGGGTGCGCCCGTCCTCCAGCTCCAGGCTCAACCGCTGTACGGCGCGCGGTTCTTCGTGGCTGATCGTCGCGGGAACGGGGGCGGCCAGGCGGGCCGCCATGCCGATCCGGATGTCCGAGGTGCGGGTGCGGCAGCGCAGCCAGACGGTGTCCGGGGCCGCTGTACCGGTGTGTACGTGGGTGAGGTGGTGACCGTCCAGGTCCCGGTAGCGGGGTACGCCGGTGTTGGTGACGGAGCCGTCGAGGGCCGCCTCGACGTCGAGCCGGCCCTCGAAGCCCTTGGCCGTGAACTCGGTGCGGAGCGCGGCCAGATGAGGGTCGGCCATGTGGACCAGCCGCTGCTGACGGACCGTCAGCGCCCGATCCTCGCCGAGGCCGTAGCGCGTCAGGCGCTCCAGGAGACCCGAGGACAGGTGCAGGATCTCCCGGTGCTCGATGACGGTCGCGGTGTCGGGGGTGAGCCACGGTTCGCCGGGGAGGCGGAAGCGAAGCGGCAGCCAGTTCGGCAGGTTGACCATGTCCTCGTTGTCTACCTGTCGCCCGGCCACGTCGGAGGCCAGGCGGTTGTAGCAGCCCGCCACATAGGTGCCCGGGTAGTGCACCTCGTCGGCGGTGCACTCGGGCAGCGCCCCGCGCGTGGCGAAGCAGCCGTTGCCCAAGGTGCACAGCGCCTCCCGCAGGCGCACGTCGGCGGGTTCGTAGCCCTCGTACTCCCAGGTCCAGCCCGTCACTTCGGCTCTCCTTGCCCGACCAGTTCTCCCAGGTCCGATACGACGATGTCGGCGCCGTGCCGCAGCAGCCGCGCCCGGGTTTCCGCTCCGGCCGTCCGGTCCACACCGATCACCAGGGCGAATCCGCCTCGGCGGCCTGCCTCCACACCCGCCAGTGCGTCCTCCGCGACGGCGGCGCGTGCAGCGGGGACGCCGAGTCGGCGGACCGCCTCCAGGAAGAGGTCGGGCCGTGGCTTGCCCGGCAGGCCCATGCGGGCCGCCTCCCCGCCGTCCACGAGCACGTCGAACAGGCCCAGCACCCCGGCCCGCTCGAGGAGTTCACCCGCGTGGCGGGAGGCCGAGGCCGCGGCACGGGGTGTTCCGGCGCGACGCAGGGCATGCACCAGCCGGACCGTTCCGGGGTACGCGTCGACGCCGTGCGCACGCAACCCCTCGGTGAACAGGCGTTCCTTCTCCGCGGCAACGACTCGCCCCGTCTCCTCCGGCGCATCCACGCCACGGGCCCGGAGAAAGGCCGTGGCACCGTCCAGCCGTGACTTGCCGTCCACGTACCGCAGGTAGTCGTCCTGGGCGTCGAACGGGCGTCGCTGGGCCGGGTCCCGAGGCGGGTTGGCGGCTAGGAAGGCATCGAAGGCCGTCTTCCACGCCGCCGCGTGCACACGGGCCGAGTCGGTGATGACGCCGTCGGTGTCGAAGACGACGGCTCCGACGTCCCGCAGCACCGGTGCGAGCGTGTCGCGGGGCGTCGCATGGACGTGGTGGCCGCGCACGGGTCACGCCTGTTGCGGCACGATCGCCACCGGGCAGTCGGCGTGGTGCAGCAGTGTGTGCGCCACGCGGCCGAGCTGGAGACCGATGTGGCCCTTGCGGCGCTGCGCTCCGACGATCAGCAGGTCCGCGGCGGCGGAGCGGTTCAGCAGCACCCTGCGGGCCGGGCCCTCGACGGTGACGCTGCGCACCCGGACACCTGGGTGGTCCAGGACGGCCTCCTCCAGCAGGCGGTCGAGCAGTTCGGACGCGCGCTGCTCGTGGCGGTGCGCCGGGTCCTGGGCCAGCCGGGGGTCGTCCGCGCTCTCGTGCGCCGGGCAGCGCCAGGCACGCACCACGTCCAGGGTGCATCCGCGTGTCTCGGCCTCCCGGAAGGCGAACCGCACCGCCTCACCGCCGGTCGCCGGCTCCCCGGCGCCGAGCAGGATGCGTTCATGGGCGCCCGCCAGCGCGGCCTTGTCGCCGCGGACGACCACCACCGGACCGTGCGCCCGGGACGCCACGGCCAGTCCGACCGAACCGAGCAGCAGACCGGCCAGCTCGCCCCGGCCACGAGAACCGGTCACCAGGAAGGAGGCGTTGCGGCCCTCGTCCAGGAGCGCCGAGACCGCGTCCTCGGGAATCACCTCGGCGGTCACCTTCACCTCGGCGTTGTGCCGCCGGGCGCGCTCCACGGCGGAGGCGACGACGTGTTCCGCCATGACGCGTTCGGAGGGACGCTCGAGGCTGTCGGAGGGCACGCCTCCCTCGTAGCGCTCCCACAGCGAGGCGTACACCAGCCGCAACGGCAGACCGTGCCGGGCTGCTTCGTCCACGGCCCAGTCGACCGCCGTGAGACTCCCGTCCGATCCGTCGACGCCCACGACCAAGGGCAGCTCCATCTTCCCCACCGCCTTTCGTCGGTCCGCGCGGGAGTTCGGCACAGAACCCCACCTTCACCGTGTCATCGCGGGTCAGGTTCGGGCAGGGGTGGTTCGGCCCCGGTCGAGGGCCGCTCGGCCCCCGGCCTCGCCGTCATGCCGTGGGCACCGGGACGATCTCGCGCCGTGGCCCGCCGAGCACGACTTTGAGGGCGCCGGTCTCGCCCGCGTGCGCGAAGACCTCGTACGCCTCCTCCATGCTGTCGATCGGGAAGCCGTGGGTGACCAGCTGCGCGGTCGGCAGGCGGCCCGCCGCCGTCATCCGCAGCAGGGTGGGGGTGGAGTGGGTGTCGACCAGGCCCGTGGTGATCGTGATGTTCTTGATCCACAGGTCTTCGAGGTGCAGAGTCGCCGGCTTGCCGTGCACGCCGACGTTGGCCACGTGCCCGCCTGGCCGCACCATGCGCGTGCACAGTTCGAAGCTCTCCGGCACGCCGACCGCCTCGATGACCACGTCGGCCCCGAGCCCGTCGGTGAGGTCGGCGATCAGCTGTTCCGGCCCCTCGCTCGCGTCGGCCACCGCCTCCGCGCCCAGCTTCCTCGCCGCCTCCAGGCGGGACGCGGCCAGGTCCACGGCGACGATGCGCTCGGGGGCGAACAGCCGGGCCGTGGCGATCGCGGCCAGGCCGATGGGACCGGCCCCGACGACGGCGACGGTGTCTCCGGGGCGCACGTGCCCGTTGAGCACGCCCACCTCGTACGCCGTCGGGAAGATGTCGGCGAGCAGTACGGCCTCCTCGTTCCGAACCGCGCCGGGCAGCGCGTGTACGGAGAGGTCGGCGTACGGAACCCGGACGTATTCGGCCTGGGTGCCGTCGATCAGGTGACCGAGGATCCACCCGCCACCGCCCAGGCACTGGCCGTACATGGCCTCCCGGCAGTAGCGGCAGCGTCCGCAGGCGCTGATGCAGGAGACCAGGACCCGGTCCCCGGGTCGCAGCGTGCGCACATCGCCGCCGGTCTCGACGATCTCACCGACCGCCTCGTGCCCGAGCACCGTACCCGGGCGCACCTCGGGCACGTCGCCCTTGAGGATGTGCAGGTCCGTTCCGCAGATGGTGACGGCGTCGACCCTGACGATCGCGTCGGTGGGCTCCTGGATGCCCGGGTCCGCGACCTCTTCCCAGGCGGCTTGGCCCGGACCGTGGAAAACGTAGCCTTTCATGTCCGACCTCACCCTCTCGCCGGAATTGCTCCCGCACATCCAGCTTGGCCGGGACGCGGCGGTTCCGCATGGGCCGGTCGGCCCCTGGGGGAGGCGGTGGTGCGGGCGCGGGGGCGCACCGGTCACCGCACGAGCACACGCTCCCCGGACCGCGGCACCACGGCGGTCCAGCCGAGGGTCCGGTCGATGCGGTCGCGCAGTGCCTCGGCCGCGTCGGGCTCGCCGTGCACCAGGTAGGTGGCGTGCGGGGCGGCGGCGCCGCGCAGCCAGTCGATGATCTGCGCCGCGTCGGCGTGTGCCGAGAAGTGCGGTACGTCGGCGATCTGCGCCCGCACCGGCACGTACTCGCCGAACATCTTCAGGGCCTTGGCCCCCTCGACGAGGTCGCGGGCGCGGGTCCCCTTGGCCGCGAAACCCACCACGACGACGGCGTTGCGCGGGTCCGGCAGCAGACGCCTGAGATGGTGCAGGACCCGGCCGCCGGTCGCCATGCCGGACGCGGAGACGATGACGGCCGGTCCCCCGGCCTTCCCGATGTCGACCGATTCCTGGACGGAGCGCGCCGTCACGAACGGTTCGGGGCTCAGTGCGGCGCTGCCCGCGACCGTGACCTCGGGCCGCAGCTCCGGGGACCCGGCGCGGACCGCGTCGCGGTAGACGTCGAGGGCGGCCAGGGCCATCGGGCTGTCGACGTACACCGGCACACCGGCCGGCAGCCGGCCCGCACGGCGCAGCTCCGCCAGCTCGTGCAGGACGACCTCGGTGCGGTCGAGGGCGAACGCGGGGATCACGACGGTGCCGCCGCGGGCCAGGGTCCGGGTCAGGACGTCCGCGAAGTTGGTGCGGCCCGCCTGTTCCTCGTGGCGCCGGTTGCCGTACGTCGACTCCATCAGCAGCACGTCCGCCCCGAGGAAGGGTTCCGCCGGGCGCAGCAGCGGGTGGCCGGGGCGGCCCAGGTCTCCGCTGACGGCGAGGGTGTGCCCGTCCTCCAGGGTGAGCCGGGCCCAGGCCGAGCCGAGGATGTGGCCGGCGGGGTGCAGGGTCAGGGTGGTCCCGTCGGCGATGTCGGCGGGCTTGCCCACGGGGATGGGGGCGACGAGCTCCAGAGCGCGGTCCACGTCCGACTCGTCGTACAGCGGTTGCGCGGGCCGGTGCTTGGACCAGCCGTGTTCGTTGGCGTGCCGGGCCGCCTCGATCTGCAGCCTGGCGCTGTCCCGCAGGACGATCTCCATCAGCCGGGCGGTGTGCTCGGTCGTCACGACCGGCCCCCGGAATCCTTGGCGCACCAGCCGCGGCAAGTACCCGCAGTGGTCGAGGTGCGCGTGGGTGACGACCACCGCCTCGATGTCCTCGGCGTCGCAGGGCAGGCCGCGCCAGTTCCGCCTGCGCAGGTCGGCCAGGCCCTGGAAGAGACCGCAGTCCACGAGGATGCGGGCGTGGTCGCTCTCGACGAGGAACTTGCTGCCGGTGACCGTTCCCACGCCGCCCAGGAAGGTCAGCAGTGCGGGCCGGGAGCGGAGTTGTGAGGTGTCGTTCGGGCGCGGTTCGTGCTCGGTCATGTCGTCCTTCTCCTCACTGCCCCGGGCCGGGAATCGGGGCCGAGTGGCCCTGGTGCGTGCGTTGTCCGGGTGGTGTGCTGGAGGTGACGGGAAGGGCCCGTGAAAGACGCGGGGAAGCGGCCGGCGGTCGCGCACCGCGCAATCAGGATCCGCGAGAAGCGGGTGGAGCCCTTCCCGTCCTTGCTGCCCAGACGCGTTGCCGGACCGGTCGGACGAAAGGTGCGCGGCCGGCGGACCGGCCGCGCACCGCGGTTGCGACCGAGCGCCCACCCACGCTCAGCCCTGCCGCACCGGGATGGTCTTCGTGCCCGTCTTCATCTCGGGCACCGGGATCGTGACGGTCAGGACGCCGTCCTTGTAGTCGGCAGTGGCCTCCTCACCCTTGGCCCCGGCCGGCAGCCGGACGGAGCGGGCGAAGGTGCCGTAACGGAACTCCGTGCGGTGCTTCTGCGTCGTCTCCTCACTGCGCTCTGCCCGCAGGGTCAGAACGCCCGCTGTGACGGTGATCTCGACTTCCTTGGCGGGGTCGATGCCCGGGAGCTCTGCCCGCAGCACGTACTTCTCGTCCGCCAGGAACTCCTCGATGCGGATGCCGTGCAGGCCCGGGACCGTGTGCGCTCCGGGGAAGCCCGACTCGACCCAGCCGAACAGGTCGGGCAGGGTCGGCCAGCCCGGCAGCCGTTCGATCATGCCGGTCATGTCTCCCTCCTTCTCTTCTTCGCCGCTTCCAGCGTCCCGCGCCGTCATGGGTGCGCGCCTGAGCCGACCGGGCCCGTACCGGACCCCGACGGCCCTGGCGGCGCGGTGGTTTCGCGGTCCGGCAGCTCCGTGAGGTCCGGTTCGAGGGCCGGACGTCGGGGCGGCCCCAGGAGCGCGCACTCCACGTCCACGACCCCCTCCACCGCGCGCGCCAGACGTGCGGCAACAGGCACCAGGGCCGTGTCCGCGATCCTTCCGGTGAGCCGCACGACGCCGTCGCGGACCTCGACCCGGACCGGTCCGGCCGGGGCGGGGAACAGCTCGGCGACGACCTCGCGCCGTACCTCCTCGGCGATGTCCTCGTCGTCGCGGAGGAAGACCGTGAGCAGATCGGACCTGCTGACAATGCCCACCAGTACGTCGTCCTCGCCGACGACGGGCAGCCGCTTCACCTTGTGCAGCGCCATGGTCCGGGCGGCCTGAGCAAGGGAGGCGTGGGCCGGGACGGTGACGGCAGGCGCTGTCATCAGTTCCTCGGCGGTCACGGCACCGGCCTTCACCAGGTCGGACAGGCGGCGCAGTTGGGTGTACCGGTCCGGGTCGCCGTCGCGGAACTCCTCCTTGGGCAGCAGATCGGCCTCGGAGACGATCCCGACGACCCTGGTCCCGCCCTCCACCACGGGCATGGCGCTGACCTTCCAGTCCTGCATGGTCTTCACGATCTCCTTGAACGTCGCCCGGCGGCCGAGGGCGACGACCGTGCGGGTCATCACATCGCTCACGGTGTGCGGAGTGCCGTGCATGGCGTCCTCCCGGTGCTCGTGGCGCACGGCGCGCGCGTGCCGCGCGCCACCTTCAGCGTCGGTCGCCCGCACGCCGCCGCCATGGGCCGAACGGCCCGCTACCGGGGTCCCGGTCGACCTTTCCGGTTCCGGTGACGGACAGGTTCGGGCAAGTGACGGACAGTAGGCGACAAATGACAGTGCGTCCGGTTCGGGTGCGCTGGGATGACCCGGACCACGGTGCGCGGCGAAGTGGGGGGTGGACATGGGCGACTTCGTGAGAGTGGAGACGGCCCCGTCGGCTGGGCTGGCCGGCGGCGGGCACTGTGGGTGTGGAGGCGGACCTGTGCGGAGCGGGTCGGGGACCGCGGAAGAAAGGTTCAGGGGCCTGCTGGAGGCGGCTCCGGACGCTATGGTGATCGTCGACGACACCGGGACGATCAAGCTGGTCAACGCCCAGACCGAGGCCCTCTTCGGTTATCGCCGCGAGGAACTGCTCGACCGCCCGGTCGAGTTGCTGATGCCGCACCGCTTCCACGCCCAGCACACTCAGCACCGCGGCGGTTACGCGGCCAACCGCCAGGTCCGCCCGATGGGAGCCGGTCTCGACCTGCACGGACTGCGCAAGGACGGCACGGAGTTCCCGGTCGAGATCAGTCTGAGCCCGCTGGAGACGGCCGACGGGCTGCTCGTCTCCGCGGCCGTGCGCGACGTCAGCGACCGCAAGGCCGCCGAGGCCCGTATCAACGAACTCGCGGCCCTTGTCGAGTCGTCCCAGGACGCGATCCTGGCCAAGACCCTCGACGGGTACATCACCTACTGGAACGCAGCCGCGCAGAGCCTGTACGGCTACACGGCCGAGCAGGCCATCGGCCGACACGTGTCGGTGCTCGCCCCGCCCGACCTGGGCGACGAGATCAGCGCGCTCATGGAACGGCTGCGGCACGGCGAGAAGGTCGAGCACTTCGAGACGCTGCGGGTCACCAGGACCGGCGCCATGCTGGACGTCGACGTCACGCTGTGGCCCACCCGGGACACCGATGGCACGGTCGTCGGCGCGTGCGCCATCGTGCGGGACATCAGCGACCGCAAGCGCGCGGAGGCCGAACTGACCGCGCTGTACGAGCAGCAACGTCACATCGCCCTCACCCTGCAGCGCAGCCTGATGGGCGCCCCGCCGGCCATACCGGGTCTGGCCACCGCGAGCCGCTACCGGCCCGCCACCCAGGGCGCAGGCGTCGGCGGCGACTGGTTCGACCTCATTCCGCTGGGGGCGGACCGGGTCGGTGTGCTGATGGGCGACGTGATGGGCCGTGGTCTGGAGGCGGCTGCCGTCATGGGCCAGTTGCGCTCGGCGGCCCACGCGCTCGCCAAGACCGGCATGCAGCCGCGCCAGCTGATGCAGGCCCTGGACGCCTGCGTGGCCGACCTCGATGTCCCCGACCAGCTCGTGACCTGCTGCTATCTGGTGATCGCCCCGGACACGGGCACGGTGACCGTGTGCTCGGCCGGTCATCTGCCGACCCTGGTCGCCGCTCCCGGCCAGGGAGTGCACGGCCTGGACTCCCCCGTCAACGCACCGCTGGGCGTCGGCGGCGTCCTCTACCAGCAGTCCTGCATGGCCATCCCGCCGGGCGCCACCCTCGTCCTCTACACCGACGGGCTCATCGAGACGCCCGACAGCGACATCGAGGGCCGGGTCAGCGAACTCGCCGTCGTCCTGGAGGAGTCCTTCACCGACACCGCCTGCCTGGAGACCGTCGCCGACAGCGTCCTGGCCGGCCTGCTGCCCGACGCGGACAGCCACAACGACGACGTCACCCTGCTGCTGGCGCAGTTGCCGGCCGCGCCGCTGGCGTCCCTGAGCACCGATCTGGACGCCGTGCCGTCGTCCGTGCCCGAGGGACGGGCCTTCCTGCACAAGGCGCTCGTCGCCTGGGACTGCACCGACGCCCGGGACGACGCGGTCCTGCTGCTGTCGGAGACCCTGACCAACGCCGTCCAGCACGCCGTCGGCCCCATCGTCCTGCAGCTGCGCCGCACCGAGTCGGAGCTCACCGTCGAGGTCAGCGACCACAGTCCGCACCTCCCCCAGCCGCGCCTGGCGGCCGACGACGAGGAGTCCGGCCGGGGCCTGATCCTGGTCCGCGCGCTCGCCGCGGACTGGGGCGTGCGCCCCACCGACGAGGGCAAGACCACCTGGTTCACGCTCAAGCTGTGAGCGCGAAGGCGCGATCGACGGCTCGGGGCCGTTCGGCCCCTTCCTGAGGCCACGCAGCCCCTGCCCGCGCACACCCGCTCGCCGGACGCTGGAGGTGCGGAGGTCCGCCGGGAAGAGTGCGGACAGCGATCCGGGGAGGTGTCGGCCGTGCTTCGCCCCGTTGTCGTAGGCCTGGACGGTTCACGTGAGAGCCTCGCCGCCGCCGACTGGGCGGCCGGGGAGGCGTTGCGGCGCGGCCTGCCGCTGCGCCTGGTGCACGCGTGGGAGGGCCTGTCCCCCGACGTGTCGCAACTGCCCGAGCTGGAGGCGCCGCGCTACTGGGCCCGGCGGATCCTGCGCGGGGCCATGGACGAGCTCAACGAGCGTCATCCGCAGGTCTATCTGAGCGCCGAGCAAATCCCGAGGCCGGCTGCTGACGCGCTGGTCGCGGCAGGTGACGAGGCCGAGCTGCTCGTGCTGGGCAGCCGGGCGTTCAGCGGGTTCGGCGGCTTCATGGCCGGGTCCGTGGCGCTCGCCACCGTGGCCCATGTGGCCAGGCCCGTGGTGCTGGTGCGGGCCGACCGGACCGCCGAGGACGACCATCTGCCGAACACGGAGGGCCGCCCTTCGGTCCACACCCCGTACCGCGATGTGGTGGTCGGTCTGGACACCGCCCATTCCTGCGAGGAACTGCTGGCGTTCGCCTTCGAGAGCGCCGCGCTGCGTTCGGCGCCGCTGCTGGTGGCCCACGCCTGGCATCTCCCGTACGCCCCGCCCGCGACGGCGGCCACCATGAGCATCACCGCGCAGCGGACGGCCGAGCAGATCCTGGCCGGTGCGCTCGGGCCGTGGCAGGAGAAGTATCCGACGGTTCAGGTCCGGACGCTGGTGGAGGACGAGCGCCCGGCACAGCTGTTGCTGCACGCCGCGCGGGACGCGGGACTGCTGGTCGTCGGCCGCAGGCTCCGTCCGGGCAGGCTCGGCGCGCACACCGGACCGGTCGCGCACGCGGTGATGCACCACGTCCGCTGCCCGGTCGCGATCGTCCCGCACGAGTGACCCGTCCGTAGCCACGGATCCCAGTCCGGAAGGGAAGGTGCCGTGTTCCAGGTTCGTATCCACGGCCGTGGCGGCCAGGGTGCCGTCACGGCCGCCGAGTTGTTGTCGGTGGCGGCGTTCATGGAGGACCGCCACGCGCAGGCGTTCCCCAGCTTCGGATCGGAGCGGACGGGGGCGCCGGTGGTGGCCTTCTGTCGCATCGACGACCGGCCCATCCGGGTGCGCGAGCCCGTCATGCGGCCCGACGCGCTGGTGGTCCAGGACCCCACGCTGCTGCATCAGGTGAACGTCTTCGAAGGGCTGCGGCCCGGCGGTGACGTGCTGATCAACTCACCGCGATCCGCCGCCGACCTGGGCCTCGCGGAGTTCACGGGTCATGTCCTCACCGTCCCGGCCACCGCGTTCGCCGTACGCCACTTCGGCAGGCCCGTGCCGAACATCGTCCTGCTCGGCGGCCTTGCCGCACTCACCGGCTGCGTGACGATCGACTCGCTCACCGCCGCCGTCCACGAACGGTTCCCCGGCGAGCTGGGGCGGGCCAACGCCGCCGCGGCCCGGGAGGCCCACGCCCATGTCAGCAAGGCCCAGCGGGAGGAGCGGGCGCATGCTCAAGCAGACTGAGGGCTCGCGTGCGGTCGCCGAGACCGTCGCCTGCTGCCGGCCCGAGGTGATCGCGGCGTATCCGATCTCGCCGCAGACGCACATCGTCGAGGAGCTCAGCCGCCTGGTGAAGTCAGGGGCGCTGAAGCCGTGCGAATACGTCAACGTCGAGTCGGAGTTCGCCGCGATGTCGATGTGCATCGGGGCTTCGGCCGCAGGGGCTCGCACGTACACAGCGACTGCGAGCCAGGGCCTGCTGTACATGGTGGAGGCGCTCTACAACGCCTCCGGGCTCGGGCTGCCGATCGTGATGACGGTCGCCAACCGGGCCATCGGCGCGCCCATCAACATCTGGAACGACCACAGCGACTCCATGTCGCAGCGCGACTCGGGCTGGATCCAGCTGTACGCGCGTGACAACCAGGAGGCCGCCGACCTGCATCCGCAGGCCTTCCGGCTGGCCGAGGAGCTGTCGCTGCCGGTGATGGTGTGCATGGACGGCTTCGTGCTCACCCACGCCTGGGAGCGGATCGAAGTGCCGGAGCAGGCGCAGGTGGACGCGTTCCTGCCGCCGTACGAGCCCCGTCAGGTGCTGGACCCGGAGGACCCCGTGTCGATCGGCGCGATGGTCGGGCCGGACGCCTTCACCGAGGTGCGCTATCTGGCGCACGCCAAGCAGATGCAGGCGCTGGACGCGATCCCGCGGGTGGCCGAGGAGTTCCGGCAGGTCTTCGGGCGGCGCTCCGGCGGGCTGGCGCATCCGTACGCCTGTGAGGACGCCGAGACGATCGTGGTCGCGCTCGGCTCGGTGTTCGGGACGGTGTGCGACGTCGTCGACGAGATGCGGACGCGCGGGGTGCGGATCGGTGCCCTGGCGATCACGTCCTTCCGGCCCTTCCCACTGGACGCGGTACGGGCCGTGCTCGGCGGCGCGCGACACGTGGTCGTGCTGGAGCGGGCGTTGGCGGTCGGCATCGGCGGGATCGTGTCGGCGAACGTCCGGACCGCGCTGTCCGGCATCCAGCTCGACGGTCACACGGTGATCGCCGGGCTCGGCGGGCGCCCGATCACCAAGGCGTCCCTGCACCGGCTGTTCGACGACGCGATGGCCGGGAAGCTGGAGCAGCTGACCTTCCTCGATCTCAACACCGAGCTGGTGGACCGTGAGTTGGCGCGGATGGCGAAGACCAGGCGATCGGGTCCGTCCGCCGAGAACATCCTGCGCGATGTGGGGAGCAACCGATGAGCGCCACGCAACAGGTCAAGTTCTACCAGGTGGGCAGCTTCGCCGCCGGAAACCGGCTGCTGGGACCCGAGTCGCAGTCCGACCAGGCCGACCCGGCCCGATCCAACGCGCTCACCTGCGGCCACCGGGCCTGCCAGGGCTGCGGCGAGGCGCTCGGCGCCCGCTACATCCTGGACGCCGCCCAACGGGCGTCCGGCGGCAAGGTGATCGCCGTCAACGCGACGGGCT
Organism: Streptomyces sp. NPDC047081; assembly: GCF_040643775.1. NCBI lineage: Bacteria > Bacillati > Actinomycetota > Actinomycetes > Kitasatosporales > Streptomycetaceae > Streptomyces > Streptomyces sp. NPDC047081. The sequence continues at coordinate 205,652 of NZ_JBEYUY010000017.1, forward strand.
GTCTGGAGGTGTTCTCCACCCCGTATCCGGAGACGTCGTGGCAACTGCCGTGGCTGCACTCGCTGTTCGGCAACGCCCCCGCGGTCGCCGCCGGGGTGGCGGCAGCCCTGCGGGCCAAGGGCCGTACGGACATCCGGGTGGTCGGGCAGGGTGGCGACGGCGGCACCGTCGACATCGGCCTCGGCTGTCTGTCGGGGATGTTCGAGCGGGGCGACGACGTCCTGTACGTCTGTTACGACAACGAGGCCTACATGAACACCGGCGTGCAGCGCTCGGGGGCCACTCCCCCGACCGCGCGCACCGCCACCACGCAGGCGGTCGGCGAGGAGCCCGGCGCCCCCTTCGGGCAGGGCAAGAGCCTGCCGCTGATCGCGATGGCCCACCAGATCCCGTACGTCGCCACGGCCACCGTCGCGGGACTGCGCGACCTGGAGGCCAAGGTGCACCGGGCGATGGGGATGCGCGGCGCCCGCTATCTGCATGTGCTGGTGCCCTGCCCGCTGGGCTGGGGCACGGCCTCCCACGACACGGTGCGGATCGCCCGGCTGGCCGAACAGACCGGCCTGTTCCCGGTGTTCGAGGCCAGGGACGGCGAGGTCACCGACGTGACGCGGATCCGGCGGCGCCTGCCCGTCGAGGAGTACCTGCGCCCGCAGAAACGGTACGCGCACCTCTTCGAGCCGGAGCTGCGTACCGATGTCATCGCCCGGCTGCAACGGGCCGCCGACCGCAACATCAGCCGTTTCGGGCTGCTGGCACAGGAGGACGTGCCGTGAAGGACAAACCGTTCGCCATCACCCTGAACGTCGGCTCCAGCCTCGCCAACCACACCGGCGCCTGGCGCACCGAACGACCGCTCTACGTCGACCGGTTGCCGCCGTGCAACCAGGCGTGCCCGGCCGGGGAGAACATCCAGCAGTGGCTGTACCACGCGGAGAGCGGCGACTACGAGTCCGCCTGGCGGCAGCTGATGCGGGACAACCCGCTGCCCGCCGTCATGGGCCGCGTCTGCTACCACCCGTGCGAGACCGCCTGCAACCGCGTCCAGGTCGACAACGCGGTCGGCATCAACTCGATCGAGCGGTTCCTGGGCGACGAGGCCATCAGGCGGGGCTGGAGCATCGAGGCCCCGGCGGAGTCGAGTGGGAAGCGTGTCCTGGTCGTCGGGTCCGGTCCGGCCGGACTGTCGGCCGCGTACCATCTGCGGCTGCTCGGACACGAGGTGACGGTCCGCGAGGCGCAGCACAAGCCCGGCGGCATGATGCGGTACGGCATCCCGCGCTACCGGCTGCCGCGCGAGGTGCTGGGCGCGGAGATCGACCGGATCACGGCCATGGGCGTCACCCTCGAACTCGGCACCAAGGTCGACGACGTGCTCACCGCGCAGGCCGACGGCGGCTTCGACGCCGTGTTCCTGGCCGTGGGCGCGGGCATCGGCAAGCGCGCCTACATCCCGGCCGGGGACAGCGCGCGCATCCTCGACGCGGTGTCCGTGCTGGGCAGCATGGAGGGCGAGGGCCCGCCGCTCCTCGGTCGCAGGGTCGCCGTCTACGGCGGCGGCAACACGGCCATGGACGCGGCCCGCACCGCACGCCGGCTCGGTGCGACGGAGGCCGTGGTGGTCTACCGGCGCACCCGGGACCGTATGCCCGCCCATGACGTCGAGGTCGAGGAGGCGCTGGAGGAGGGCGTGCGGATGAAGTGGCTGTCCACCATCAAGCACGCCGAAGAGGGCCGGCTGACCATCGAGCGGATGGAACTGGACGAGACCGGATTCCCGCAGCCCACCGGCGAGTTCGAGGAACTGGAGGCGGACAGCGTGGTGCTCGCGCTGGGCCAGGACTCCGACCTGTCCCTGCTGCGGGACGTGCCGGAGCTGACCCTCGACCACGGCATGGTGCGGGTCGCCGACGGTCTGATGACGGGCCGTCAGGGCATCTTCGCCGGCGGCGACATGGTGCCCGCGGAGCGGACGGTGACCGTGGCGGTGGGGCACGGCAAGAAGGCGGCGCGGCACATCGACGCGTATCTGCGCGGCACGGTGCACGAGCCCGGCCCCAAGCACGCCCTCGCGTCCTCCGACCGGCTCAACACCTGGTACTACTCCGACGCCCCGGCCTCGGTGCGGCCGACGCTCGAAGTCGCCCGCCGGGTCTCGACGTTCGACGAGGTCGTGCAGGGACTCGACGAGTCCACCGCCCTGTTCGAGGCGCGGCGCTGCATGTCGTGCGGGAACTGCTTCGAGTGCGACAACTGCTACGGCGTCTGCCCGGACAACGCGATCACCAAGCTGGGCCCTGGCAAGGGGTTTTCGATCGACCTCGACTACTGCAAGGGGTGCGGTCTGTGCGCGGCCGAGTGTCCGTGCGGGGCGATCGAGATGGTGCCGGAGGAGTGACCTGTCCTGTCACTTCTCGTCGAAGACCAGGTCCTCCGGCGGGTGAGTGAGTTTCACGGCGTCGGCGGCGACGTCGACGACGGTGTCGAAGCCGGTCCACTGACCATTGGAGACGATGAGCAGCCGGTCGTCGCGCTGGGCGAGGTAGGCGTGGAAGCCGTCGAGCGAGGGGTTCCCGTCGCCCAGTACGAGGTAGTCGGCCAGGCGGCGGAACAGCTTGGGCAGCAGTACCGCGGACGTGGTCAGCGAGTCCAGCCCGGTGATCTTCGCGCCGCTCTGGGTCTGGTCGCTCTGCCACAGCCCCTTGTCCGCCGCCCGTGCCTCCTGCGCCGCAGTGGCCATGGCCTCTCGGAGGTCGACGAAGAGCTGACGGTAGAAGGTGGGGTAGGCCAGTCCCTCGGCGAGCTGATGGTGGTTGAGCGTGTCGAGGAGATCGGAGACCTCGAACCTCACGAAGGTGCCGCTCGGGCCGGGAGCGGCACCGACACCGGCGAAGGCCACGCACCGGCCGTGCACGTCCGCGCTGCGGGTGAAGATGTAGCCGGGCCGGGATTCCGGGGTGGCCCGTTTGACGATGCCGCGGCTGTCGCGCTCGACGTCGCTGAAACCCAGCCGGTCGAGCAGCTCCTCGGCGGCCTTGGCTGCGTAGGGCGCGGGCTGGTGGAGTTCGGGTCCGTGCGGCGGACGGTAGTGGGTCTCCAGGGTGTCGATGCCGTCCAGCCGCAGCTGGGCGCCGCCCGCCTGGTTGCGCCGTACCCTTCGTCCTCGCAGCAGGTCCCACTGGCTGGGATCGGCGGGGTAGAAACGCACTGAGTCCCCGTCCGGACTCGCCCCGACGATCCTGTACACACCCTCGATCAGCAGCATCGACATGGCGGATCCCCCTTCCGGTCACGGTGAACTCACTGTGACCGGAAGGGCGATGGGGAGCACCGGCGTGATACAGAATCGGGCCGAAGCTCGTACAGGTGACGGACAGGACAGAACCCCCGCGACGTACACGGGGGTTCACCGCGTCCGGTGTCAGCCGACGAACTCGCCGACCGCCGTCTTCAGTTCACTCAGTCCCTTCTTCGCGTCGGTGAAGAACATCCCGGTCTTGGGGTTGGTGTAGAGCTCGTTGTCGATTCCGGCGTAGCCGTGGCCCATCGACCGCTTGATGACGACGACGCTCTTCGCCTTGTCGACGTCGAGGATCGGCATGCCGGAGATCGCGTTGCCGGGCTTGCGGGCAATCGGGTTGGTGACGTCGTTCGCGCCGATGACGAGGGCGACGTCGGCCTGCGGGAACTCGGGGTTGACCTCGTCCATCTCCTTCAGCTGCGGATAGGGGACGTTGGCCTCGGCCAGCAGCACGTTCATGTGCCCGGGCATCCGGCCCGCGACCGGGTGGATGGCGTAGCTGACCTCGACGCCGTGGTCGGTCAGCAGCTGGGCCAGGTCGCCGAGTTCGTGCTGGGCCTGGGCGGCGGCGAGACCGTAGCCGGGGACGAAGACGACCCGGCTCGCGTACGCCAGCTGGACGGCCACGTCGTCCGCGGAGACCGAGCGGACCTGGGCCGGGGCTCCGCCGGTCGCGGCGGGAGCGCTGTCGCCGGTGCCGAAGCCTCCGACCACCACGTTGGCGATCGAGCGGTTCATGGCGTCGGCCATCAGCTTGGTCAGGATGCCGCCCGAGGAGCTGACGAGCATGCCCGCGATGATCAGCGCGGTCTCGTCGAGGACGAAGCCCGCCATCGCGACGGCCGAGCCGGTGAAGGCGTTCAGCAGGGCGATGACGACCGGCATGTCGGCGCCGCCGATGGGCAGCACCATCGTCACCCCGAAGAGCAGGGCGACGGCCACGAGCCCGTACAGGGCGGTCGAGGAATCCGGCGACAGGACCAGCCAGACCGTGCCGGCGACGAAGGACAACGGCAGCGCCACGTTCAGCAGCCGCGCTCCCGGAAAGACCACCGGCGCGCCGGAGACGACGCCTTGCAGCTTGCCCGCGGCGATCAGCGATCCGGAGAAGGTGACCGCGCCGATGACGATGTCCAGGGCGCCCGGGAGGGAGACCCGTGCGCCCAGCGCGGCCGGGTCGTCGGCCTGGAGCAGGTCGTTGACCGCGATGAGTGCGGCCGCCCCGCCGCCCACCGCGTTGAACAGGCTGACCAGTTGGGGCATGGCGGTCATCTTGACCTCGCGCGCGGCGTACAGGCCGAGCGCGCCGCCGACGAGCCCGCCCGAGACGAGCACGAGCCAGCCGGTGGTGGTGATAGTCCCCTCGTGGACCACCAGCCACACCGTGGCCGCGATCGCGACGGCCATGCCCGAGGCGGAGATCGCGTTGCCACGGCGGGCCGTACGGGGGTGGTTCATCAGGTGCAGGCCGAGGACGAAGCAGACGGCCGCGGCCAGGAAGACGTAATGCACGGCGTTGGAGACGGTGTCCATGGCGCTCACACCTCCGCCTTGTCGCCGCTGCGCGGCTTGGCCCTGAACATCTCCAGCATCCGGTCGGTGACGACATAGCCGCCGACGACGTTCGTCGCGCCGAACACCATGGCGACGAAGGCGAGGACGTAGCCGAGCCAGGTGTGCGACTCGGCCGCGATCAGCATGGCGCCGATGACGACGATGCCGTGCACCGAGTTCGAGCCGGACATCAGGGGTGTGTGCAGGGTCGCGGGGACCTTGCTGATGACCTCGACGCCGACCAGCACGCTCAGCACGAAGACGGTGATCGCGGTGAGGAGATCGAGGTTGTTCATGAGGACACGCCTCCCTTCTCGGATGCTCCTCCCATGAGCGCGGCCGTGATCTCGTCGCCCGGGTCGAGGACGAGTTCGCCGTCGCGCACGAGGTGCCGCAGGAGCGCGACGAGATTGCGGGCGTAGGCCGTGGAGGCGGCGGTCGCCATCGCGGACGGCAGACGTCCGGCTCCGATGACGGTGACGCCGTTGTCCAGCACGACCGTCTTCTCCGGCTCGGAACCCTCGACGTTGCCGCCGAGTTCGCTCGCGGCGAGGTCGACGACGACCGAGCCGGGCTTCATGGCCTCGACGGCGGCCGCGGTCACCAGCAGCGGCGGCCTGCGGCCCGGCACCTGCGCGGTCGTGATCACGATGTCGGTACGGGCGATGTGGGCGTCCAGCGCCTCCCGCTGGGCCGCCTGCTCCGCCGCCGACAGCTCCCGTGCGTATCCGCCCTGTCCGGCGCCCGATTCGGTGCCTGGCGGGCGCTGTACGTCCAGGAATCGGGCGCCGAGCGACTCCACCTCCTCTCGGGACTCGGGGCGTACGTCGTACGCCGTGACGACGGCGCCGAGGCGGCGGGCGGTGGCGATCGCCTGCAGCCCGGCCACTCCGGCACCGAGGACCAGGACCTGCGCCGGACGCATGGTGCCCGCCGCGGTGGTCAGCATCGGGAAGAAGCGGTCGTACGAATCGGCCGCCAGCACCGCCGCCTTGTAGCCGGCGACACTGGCCTGGGAGGTCAGCGCGTCCATGGACTGGGCGCGGCTGAGGGTGCGCGGCAGCAGATCGAGGCTCACCGGGCGAACTCCGCGCCGGTACAGCTCCTGCACGAGGGCGAGGTGGCGCAGTGGTTCGAGCAGGCCGATCAGGGTCTGCCCGCTGCGCAGCGCCTGCGCGGTCTCCGGATCCGGCGGGCCGACGCACAGGACGACGTCCGCGTGTGCGTACAGCTGTTCCGGGGGTACGACCCGTGCGCCGACGTCGGTGTACTCGGCGTCCGTGAACCAGGCGCCGGCTCCGGCCCCGGCCTCGATCAGGACGTCGAGTCCGGCCCGGCGCAGAAGGGTGACGGCCTCGGGGACGAGGGCGACGCGGCGTTCGCCGGGCGCCCGTTCCCGTACGGCACCTACGGTGACGGTGGCCATGATCTGCTGCCTCTCTCTGTGACCCGTGTGGTGGCGGGTCTCAGAACTCGAAGACGAGCCGGGCTTCGGCCCGTCCGCCGAGGACCTCGTCGAAGGAGTCGTTGACCTCGTCCAGTCGCCGGGTCTCGGCGATGACCTGGGTGCGTCCGGCCGCGTGCAGCGCGAACACCTCGGTCAGGTCCTGACGGGTGCCGACGATGGAGCCGATGACCGAGATGCCGCCCAGGACGGTCTCGAAGATCGGCACGTTGATGGCCGCGTCGTCCGCGGGCAGGGCGACCATGACGAGCCGTCCGCCGCGGTTGAGGGACCGGTACGCCTGCTCGAACGCCTTGGGTGCGGCGGCCAGCACCACCGCGACGTCCGCGCCGCCGGCCTTCTTGATCTCCTCGACCGGGTCGTGGGTGCGGGCGTTGACGATCTGGTCGGCGCCGAGCCGGTGGGCCAGGCCCAGCTTGTCGGGTTCCAGGTCGACGGCGGTGACGAGGCCTCCCACCAGGCGTGCGTACTGCAGTGCGAGGTGGCCGAGGCCGCCGACGCCGAAGACCGCGACGCGCTCGGCCGGGACCACGCGGGCGACCTTGATCGCCTTGTACGTGGTGACGCCCGCGCAGGTCAGGGGCGCCGCGTCGAAGGACGTGACCCCGTCCGGGACCCGGACGACCGCGCCCGCGCTCGCGACGGCGTACTCGGCGTAGCAACCGTCCACGGAGTAGCCGGAGTTGACCTGCGCCTCGCACAGGGTCTCCCAGCCGGAGACGCAGTAGCGGCAGGTGCCGCAGGACGAGCCGAGCCACGGGACGGCGACCCGCTTGCCGATCAGGTCTGCGGAGACGCCGGCGCCGACGGCGGTCACGGGGCCGATGCCCTCGTGCCCGGGGATGAACGGCGGCCGCGGCTTGACGGGCCAGTCGCCGTGGGCGGCGTGGATGTCGGTGTGGCAGAGACCGGAGGCCTCCATCTTGACGAGCACCTGGCCGGGGCCGGGCTCGGGTGTCGGCAGCTCCTGGATCTCCAGGGGCTTGCCGAAGTCGGTGACGACTGCTGCCTTCATCGTTCCTCTCCTCGACTGGTCTGTTTCCGGGTCGCCCTGACCCGGGTCACGAAGTGCAGCCCGTCTCCGGCTGCGAGGGAGAATCCGCCGCCCGGGAAGCACATCGGGTCGCTGCCGTCGCAGCAGCCGCCCGACTGGACGAACATCACCGGCCCGCCGTGGGAGGCGCACAGGGCCGTGATCGCCCTGCGCGCCGCCCGCGTGGCGGTGACGCGTCCGACGGTGCCGTTCTCGGGCATGTCGCCGCACCCCTCCTAGAACAGCCCGAGCGGCTTGTCGCTGTAGCTGACCAGGAGGTTCTTGGTCTGGCTGTAGTGCTCGAGCATCATCTTGTGCGTCTCGCGGCCGATGCCGGAGACCTTGTAGCCACCGAACGCGGCACCCGCGGGGTACTGGTGGTAGCAGTTCGTCCAGACGCGGCCGGCCTTGATGGCCCGGCCCATCCGGTAGGTGCGGCCGGTGTCGCGGCTCCACACGCCGGCCCCGAGGCCGTACAGCGTGTCGTTGGCGATCTCCAGGGCCTCGGCCTCGTCCTTGAAGGTGGTGACGGCGAGGACGGGTCCGAAGATCTCCTCCTGGAAGACCCGCATCTTGTTGTGGCCCTTGAGGACGGTCGGCTCGTAGAAGTAGCCGTCCGTGAACTCGCCGCCGATGGTGGGCCGGTGACCGCCCGTCAGGAGTTCGGCGCCCTCCTTCACCCCGATCTCCACGTACGACGCGATCTTCTCGACCTGCTGCCTGGACACCTGCGGGCCGATCATGGTCGCGGTGTCCAGCGGGTCGCCCTGCCTGATGGCGCGGATGCGTTCCAGGCAGCGGCCCATGAACTCCTCGTAGATGTCCTCCTGGATCAGCGCGCGGGAGGGGCAGGTGCACACCTCGCCCTTGTTGAACGCGTAGAGCACCAGGCCCTCGACGGCCTTGTTGAGGAAGTCGTCGTCGGCCGCGGCCACGTCGTTGAAGAAGATGTTCGGCGACTTGCCGCCCAGCTCCAGGGTGACCGGGATGATGTTCTGCGCCGCGTACTGCATGATCAGCCGGCCGGTGGTGGTCTCCCCGGTGAAGGCGACCTTGGCGATGCGCTTGTTGGTGGCGAGGGCCTTGCCGATCTCGGCGCCGGGTCCGTTGACGACGTTGACCGCGCCGGGCGGCAGGATGTCGCCGACGACCTCCATCAGCTTCAGGATCGACCAGGGGGTCGGGGAGGCGGGCTTGAGCACCGAGGTGTTGCCCGCGGCGAGCGCCGGGGCCAGCTTCCACGCGGCCATCAGCAGCGGGAAGTTGAAGGGGATGATCTGGCCGACCACGCCCAGCGGCTCGTGGAAGTGGTAGGCGATCAGGTCCTTGTCGATCTCGGTGATCTCGCTCTCCTCGGCCCGGATCGCGGCCGCGAAGTAGCGGAAGTGGTCGGCCGCCAGGGGGATGTCGGCGGCCAGGGTCTCGCGCACCGGCTTGCCGTTGTCCCAGCTCTCGGCGACCGCGAGTTCCTCGCGGTGGGCGTCGATCGCGTCGGCCACCTTGTTCAGGACGGCGGCGCGCTGGGCCGTGGAGGCCTCCCCCCAGGCGTCCTTGGCGGAGTGCGCGGCGTCCAGGGCGAGTTCGATGTCCTCGGCGCCCGACTTCGGGACCTCGCACAGCGGCTTCGCCGTCGCGGGGCACAGGTTGACGGAGTACTGGCCGGTGCTGGGCGCCTGCCACTTGCCACCGATGAAGTTCTCGTACCGGGGCGCGACGTCCACAGGACTGCCGGGCCTGCCGGGAGGGTCGTACTTCATGATCGTCCCCTTTCCTGACACGACGATCGGGTGATGGTCCAGACGCTAGGAGCGGGAACGCTGCAACCACGCTGCATGCCGGACGAGCTGCGGTCCGGCCGTCAGCCGGGAGTCCAGTGCGCGGGCGCGGGCCGCTGCGGCGGCCCGCTGCGCCGAGCCGCCCGGAAGCCGGTGGGCGAGGGCCAGCCACGCGGAGGCGTCGGCGGCGCCCCATTCGGCGCCCACCCAGCGGCGCAGCAGCGTGGTGTCGCCGGCGGCGAGTACGGCGCCGCGCAACTGCTGTTCCAGGGCGCGCCGTTGCTCCACCACCACGGGCGCATCGGAGCGCGGCAGCAGCGGACCGGGGTAGCGGGCGAGCGCCTCGGCCACCCGGCCCGCCGCGAGCAGCTCGGCCACCTCGGTGAAGTCGCTGCGCACGCCGCACAGCAGCGCGTACGGGCGTGAGCCGAGCAGGCCGGGGCCGAGCACCGCGCGCAGCCGGGTCATCTCGGCACGCAGGGTCGAGGCCGGCACCTCCCGCTCGGACAGGTCGACGGCGAGCCGTTCCCCGCTCACCCCATGGCCCGCGAGGGCCAGTGCGACGACGATCTCGCTGTGCCGCGGGCTGAGCGGGAACAGGCGCCCCTGTGTCTCCAGCACCGCGCTGTCGCGGCCCAGCGCGGTCAGCCGCGCGCCGGTGCCCGGCAGTCCGGACGGCCGGTGTGCGAGCTCCGCCTCCGCCGCCAGCGCGGCCGCACGCACGGCGGCGAACGCGGGAGGCGTGGCGATGGTGGCACCGCCCGTGAGGTCCACGACGCCCAGAACCCGGCCGTTGGCGAGGTCCCTGACGGGCGCGGCGGCACAGGACCAGTCGTGCACCGCCGGGCTGTAGTGCTCGCCGGCCACGATCTGGACGGGGCGCGCCAGTTGCAGCGCGGTGCCGGGGGCATTCGTCCCGGCCTGTGCCTCGGCCCACAGGGCGCCCTCGGCGAAGTTCATGGACTCGGCCCGCCGCAGGGTGGTGGAGTCCCCCTCCACCCACAGCAGCGTCCCGTCGGCGTCGCCGACCGCGAAGAGATGCCCGTCGTCGGCGGCGCCGGCCCCGAGCAGCTCCCGGAACAGGGGCAGCACGGCGGCCAGTGGATGGGTACGGCGATAGGCGGTCAGTTCCTCCGGTGTGGCCCGCACAGGCGGCAGCCGGCCGCCGTCGGCCCGTACGTCCGACGCGGCGCAGCGCCGCCACGACTCGACGACCAGGCCGCGCACGGCCCGCGGTGCTCCGGGCGAGTCCGCGAGCCGCTCGTGCGCGGTGCGCAGCGCGGAACCCGAGGCCGCTGTGGAAGCGTCCATGTCACCTCCTGCATGCCGTCCTCCCGGACCGGCACCACCAGCCTCGCCCCCGCGCGGGGAGGGCTGGAGAGGCCGAACGTCCCTGCGGCAGGGGCCGCTCGGGCTCGGGTCGGGAGGAACTCGGCGTCATGCGCACAGTGAGGTGGCGCGGCGAGGACGCTACTTCGGGGACACCGGCGCATGCCACACGAGCACGGTGCCGCCTTCCTCGCCGCCGCCGAACTCCAGGGCTCCGCCCAGCTGTTCGGCCCGCTCGGCCATGTTGCGCAGGCCACTGCGCCGGCCCTCGGGCGGGATGCCCACGCCGTCGTCCGACACCGTCAGCCGGACCTCCCCGCCGGCCAGCTCCAGGACGACGTCGCTGCGGCGGGCCCGGGCGTGCCGGGCGACATTGGTGAGCGCCTCGGACAGCACGGCCACCACGTGGTCGGCGACCTCCCGCGGCACGTCGGTGTCCAGCAGGCCCTCCATCCGCAGGCTCGGCGCGAAGCCGAGCACCGGGGCCGCCTCGCCGACCGCGCGCACCACGCGGGCCCGCAGGCCGGTCCCGGCGCCGCCCTCACGCGCGCGCAGACCGAAGATCGTCGATCTGATGATCTTGATGGTCTCGTCCAGGTCGTCGACCGCCCGCACCACCCGGTCGGCGGCCTCCTCGTGCTCGATGAAGCGGCCCGCGCTCTGCAGGGTCATGCCGGTCGCGAACAGCCGCTGGATCGCCAGGTCGTGCAGGTCCCGGGCGATCCGGTCGCGGTCCTTGAGCACCGCGATCTCCTCGGCGTCCCGCCTGCGCTCCGCCAGTTCCATCGCGATGGCGGCCTGCGCGGCGAAGGCCTGCAGGGGCACGGTCTCCGTCGCCGTGTACGCCGGCTGGCCCGCCCTGCGCGCCAGCAGGACCACGCCCCGGGGGCCCGCCTCGCCGGTGCCGACGGGCACGGCCACGGCGGGACCCAGGCCCTGGAAGCGCGGCGGCTCCAGGGAGATCCGCTCGTCCTGGGACGCGTCCTCGCTGGTGATCGGGGCGGCCGCGGAGAACGCCAGCCCCATCAGGCTCGTCTCCATGGGCAGCACGAGGCCCCGGTGGGCCTCGGCGTCCACTCCGACGGCGATCTCCACGGCGAGGGACCCGGTGTCCTCCATGGGCAGCGCGACCACAGCCAGCGCCGATCCGGTGATCTCTCCGGCCCGTTCGGCGATCAGCCCGAGGACCTCGCTGCTGGGGCCACCGGACATCAGGTTGTGGGTGATCTCCGCGTTGGCCTCCAGCCAGCGTTCACGCAGCCTGGACTCCTCGTACAGTCGGGCGTTGTCGATCGCGACACCGGCCGCGACGGCCAGGGTCGCCAGCACCGACTCGTCCTCCTCGTCGAACTGCGCCCCGCCGCGCTTCTCCGTCAGGTACAGGTTGCCGAACACCTGCTCACGCACCCGGATCGGGACTCCGAGGAAGGAGTTCATCGGCGGGTGGTGGGCCGGAAAGCCGTACGACGCCGGGTGCTGGGAGATCTTCACCAGGCGCAGCGGTTCGGGGTGGCGGATGAGTTCCCCGAGGATGCCGTGGCCCTCCGGGTAGGGGCCGATCCTGGCGATCTGCTCGTCGCTGACGCCGACGGTGTGGAAGGCCGACAGCCGCCGGCCATCGGGGCCGATCACACCCAGAGCCGCGTACTCGGCGTCGACGAGTGTCGCCGCGGCCTCGACGATGCTGTGCAGGGCCTGTTCCAGGTCGAGCTCGCGGCCGACCGAGAGCACCGCCTCCAGGAGGCTGTGCACCCGGTCGCGCGTGCCGCGGGCGGCGTCCAGGCGGGCCTGCAACTCCTCCAGCAGATCGTCCAGCCTCAGCTGCGGCAGCCTTATGCGCGCATCCTGGGTCCCCTCAGGACTTCCCACCGGTGCTCCTCCAGCTCCCTAGCGCCGCCGCCGGCCGACCGCGTCGGTCATGTGCCACGGTAACGGCCCAGGGTGCAGGGCGGTACGGGACCCGGCAGGTCGCGCAGGGCTTCGCGCCCGGTCAGACACCCGGAAGGCGGGCGGCGACGTACTCGGTGAGGTCGAGCAGCCGGTTGGTGTAGCCCCATTCGTTGTCGTACCAGCCGAAGACCTTGACCAGCTCGCCGCTGGCCTGGGTCAGCGGGGCGTCCAGGACGCAGGAGGCGGGGTCGCCGACGACGTCGCGGGAGACGATCGGGGCGTCGGAGACCCGCAGCACGCCCTTGAGCGGTCCGTCGGCGGCCTCGCGGTAGGCGGCGTTGACCTCCTCGGCGGTCACGGACCGCTCCAGGAGCACGGTCAGGTCGGTCAGCGAGCCGTCCTCCACGGGCACGCGCACGGCGATCCCGTCGAGGGTGCCGGCCAGCTCCGGCAGGACGAGGCCGACGGCACGTGCCGCTCCCGTGCTGGTGGGGATGATGTTGACGGCGGCGGTGCGGCCCCGGCGCAGGTCCTTGTGCGGGCCGTCCAGGACGACCTGGTCGTTCGTGTAGCCGTGGATGGTGGTCATCAGGCCCTTGACGATCCCGAAGTGCTCGTCGAGCACCTTCACCATGGGCGCCACGCAGTTGGTGGTGCAGGAGGCGTTGGAGACGACGTGGTCGCTGTCCGGGTCGTAGGTGCCTTCGTTGACCCCCATGACGAGGGTGGCGTCGACGTCCTTGCCCGGCACGGACAGCAGGACCTTGCGGGCGCCCGCCTTCAGGTGGGCTCCGGCCTGCTCGCGGGTGCGGAAGCGGCCGGTGGACTCGATGACGACGTCCACGCCGTACTCGCCCCAGGCGAGGGCGGCCGGGTCGCGCTCGGCGGTCACGGCGACGCGGTGGCCGTCCACCGTGAGGGAGTTCTCGTCGTGCTCGACGGTGCGGTGCAGCCGGCCGTAGGTGGAGTCGTACTCCAGCAGATGCGCCAGCGTCGCCGGCGAGGTGATGTCGTTGACCGCGACGACCTCGACCGGTGTGCCGGTGCCGTTCTCCGCCCGCTCCAGCACACAGCGCAGGTAGTTGCGTCCGATACGGCCGAAGCCGTTGATGCCCACGCGTACGCTCATGTCCGTCGCCCTCCCGATCGATGCCCCGGCGTTGTCCGGGGTCTGCCGCCAGCCTGCTGACAGCGGGCCCGGCGGGGCTTGGGCCGGAAGGGGGCGATCCCGGGACGATCGGCCCTGGGTTTCGGGGGCCTTCCCTGCGGAGCCGGTCCCCGGTGGTTCAGCGGCCTTCCTGACGGAGCCGGTCCTGGGCCTGGGTGGCGATCACGGCGGCCTGGATGCGCCGCTCCACCCCGAGCTTGGCCAGCAGGCGGGAGATGTGGTTCTTCACCGTCTTCTCGGCGAGGAAGAGCCGCCGGCCGATCTGCCGGTTGGTCAGGCCCTCGCCGATCAGGGCGAGGATCTCCCGTTCCCGGTCGGTCAGGCCCGGCAGGGCGTCCGGTTCCTCCTCCTGCTGCTGCCCGCCGCGCAGCCGGGCCATCAGCCTGGTGGTGGCGCTCGGGTCGAGCAGCGACTGGCCCGCGGCGACGGTCCGCACGGCCGAGACCAGGTCGGAGCCCTGGATCTGCTTGAGGACGTACCCGGACGCGCCGGCCATGATCGAGTCCAGCAGTGCCTCCTCGTCGTCGAACGAGGTCAGCATGAGACAGGCCAGGTCGGGCAGTCGTGAGCGCAGTTCCCGGCAGACGCTCACGCCGTCTCCGTCGGGCAGGCGTATGTCGAGGACGGCCACCTGCGGTCGCAGCGCCGGAACGCGGACCAGGGCCTGCTCGGCCGTGGACGCCTCGCCGACCACGCTGATGTCCGGCTCGTCGTCGAGGAGGTCGCGCACCCCCCGCCGTACCACTTCGTGGTCGTCCAGCAGGAACACCCGGATCGGGCTGTCGGGGCCCGGCCGCTCGCCGTCCGCCATCGCAAGCTCCTCACTCCTGCACTCCGCGCCGGCTTCCACGGTCCGGCCTCGGTTTCGAGATCCTCCCCCGCTCCCGGGCCGAAGAGCCAGGGCCGGTCGGCCCCGATCTGCGCGTGGCGCCCCTTCCCGCCTTCCACCGCGGGGACCGGTTCGGCCTCGGACCCGGGACACCCGGCCCCTGCCCCGAGGGCGTGCGCCCACGGCAGGCTGTCCGGACCGGCAGACCCGCAGGCCTGCCGGACGGCGGACGTGAAAGGGCGTGGGCGCGATGGCCCGCATCGTCGGCGAGGTGATGACCCGCGAGGTCGTCGAGGCCCGCCGTGAGACATCGTTCAAGGAGGTGGCGCGGCTCCTGGACGAGCACCGCATCAGCGGGCTGCCCGTGGTCGACCACGACGACAAGGTCCTGGGAGTGGTCTCCGGCACCGATCTGATCCGCCGTCAGGCGAAGCGGCCCGCGAACCGGCACGCTCCCACCGCGGGGGACCTGATGTCGACGCCGGCGATCACGGTGCACCCGGAACAGCGGGTCGCGGACGCCGCGCGCGTGATGGAACGCCACGGCGTCGAGCGGCTGCCGGTCGTGGACGAGGAGGACCGGCTGATCGGCATCGCCACCCGCCGCGACCTGCTGCGTGTCTTCCTGCGCACCGACGAGGAGATCCGCCGGGAGATCCTCGACGAGGTGTTCACCTCCGTGCCGCCCGCGCCGGAGCACGGCGTGACCGTCTCGGTCGAGGACGGCACGGTCACCCTCTCCGGGCACCTGGAGCCGGGCGCGGACGTCCCGCTCGTGATCCGGCGGACGTGGCGGGTGGACGGCGTGGTCGGCGTCGTGAACGGTCTGGCGTGAGAGAGTCGGGGCCGATCGGGCCGGGACGAGGGCCGAACGGCCCTTACCGCACGTGCCGCCCCGCGGTTCCAATGGCGGGCAGCAGTGAGCCGTCAACCCTACGGAAACCCGCCATGCGCCTCGACAACACCCAGCCGGTCCCGGTCGGGCCGCGCCGGAGCATCGAGCTCGACAGTCACGAAGCCCTCCGACTGCTGGGCAGCGTGTCCGTGGGACGGATCGTTTTCACACGGCACGCGCTGCCCACCATCCGGCCCGTCAACCACGTCCTCGACGACGGCGACATCGTCATCCGCACCCACGAGGGCGCGGCCCTGACCTCCCGTACCCGCGAGTCCGTGTCCCCGGGCGTGGTCGTGGCCTACGAGGCCGACACCATCGACCCGGACACCCACCTCGGCTGGAGTGTCGTGGCCACCGGCTTTGCCCACCTGGTGACCGATCCGCGCGAGCTGGCCCGGTATCAGCGCCTGCTGCATCCCTGGGTGCAGCAGACCATGGACTACGCGGTCCGTATCCGGCCCGACCTGGTCACCGGCATCCGCCTCACGGACGCGGACGCCAGCCGGTCGCCGCGCGGCTGAGGCGCGCCGGCGCTGGGGACCCATGGCCCCGAAGCGCGCCCCGAGCGGCCCTCGCAGGCCTCGGCGTGCCGCGGCCACGCTGGACTTGGGCCCCCGGGTCGCCGCCGCGGCGCCACGGGCCGAAGGAGCTGATCGCCATGACGACCCTGGCGGAAACCCCGGACCGTCCCGTGCGGGTGAACGCGGTGCTCGACGCGCCGCTGTCCCGGTGGCTGTGGCTGGTGAAGTGGATCCTGGTGATCCCGCACTACGTGGTGCTGTTCTTCCTGTGGATCGCCTTCACCGCGGTGAGCGTGGTCGCGTTCTTCGCCATCCTGTTCACCGAGCGCTATCCGCGGTCCCTGTTCGACTTCAACCTGGGTGTGCTGCGCTGGAGTTGGCGGGTGGCGTACTACTCGTACGGTGCCCTGGGCACCGACCGCTATCCGCCGTTCAGCCTGGGTGAGGAGCCCGACTACCCGGCGCGGCTGGACGTCGCCTACCCCGAGCGTCTGTCGCGCGGACTGGTGCTGGTGAAGTGGTGGCTGCTGGCCGTCCCGCACTACATCGTCATCGGGTTCTTCCTCGGCGGCTGGCACCTCGGCTGGTGGGACGGCGGTCTGGTGGCGGTCCTCGCGCTGATCGCCGCGGTGACCCTGGCCTTCACCGAGAAGTACCCGCGCAGTCTGTTCGACCTGATCCTCGGGCTGAACCGGTGGGTGCTGCGGGTGGCCGCCTACGCCGCCCTGATGACGGACGTCTATCCGCCCTTCCGGCTCGACATGGGCGGCACCGAGCCCCTCCCGCCCGAGGACCGGTCGTGATCGCCCTGCTCGTCGGGGTGTTCCTGGTCGTGCACGGGCTGCTGCACCCCGGTGTGTGGACGGCACCCCAGCAGCAGCCCGGCGGCGCCCCGGCCCCGTTCGCTCCCGGCCACTCGTGGCTGCTGGCGTCCGCGGGCGTCGCCCCGGCTCCGGCCAGGACGGCGGCGCTCGCGCTCGCCTGGTACACGGCACTCGTGTACGCCGTCGCCGGCGGCGGGGTGATGGCGGGCAGCGGATGGTGGCCCACCGCCGCCCTGCTCGCGGCGTCGAGCGCGCTCGTGCTCAAGGCGGTCTGGTTCGACCCGTGGCTGAGCGTGGGTGTGCTGCTGGACGTGGGCGTCATCACCGCGGTGACCGCGTCCTGGCCCGCCTCGCTGTACTGACCTGTAGCGACTCGCTGTACCGATCCACGCGGAGCCGTCGAGGCGGGCCCTCGGCGGCTCAGTCGTGCGGCACCACCGCGACGGGCGCGACGGCATGCTGGAGCGCCGCATGGGTCACCGGACCGATGTGGCCGCCGACGGCCACGCGGCGGATCCTGCGGCCGACCACGACGAGTGCGGCATCCCGCGAGGCGTGCACGAGATGGCGACCGGCACTCCCGATCACGGCCTGCTCGCGCACCTCGACACCGGGGAACTTCTCCCGCCAGGGCGCCAGCACCTCGGTCAGCCGCTCCCGCGCCTGCTCGGCCAGTTCCTCGTTCAGCCCGGCGTCCATCGCTGCGCCGTAGCCGTAGACGGCGGCCAGGCTCCAGCCGTGGACCACCCGCAGGCCCGCCGCACGGCGCTGGGCGGCCTCGAAGGCGAAGCCGACGACGGCGTCGGCCGGGTTCTCCAGGTCGAGTCCCAGCACGACGTCGCGGTACGGCGTGGTGGTCGCCGCGTCACCGCCGGCGTCCGGCAGACGCTCGTCCTCGGCGCGCTCCCCGGCCCGGACCAGGACGACGGGCCGCTCGGTGCGGGCCACGACCGCGAGGGCGACCGATCCGACGACGAAGCCGGCGAACGCGCCGAGCCCGCGGGAGCCGAGGACCAGCAGCTCGGAGTTCTCGGCCGCGGCCAGCAGGGCCGCGACCGGCTGGTCCCCGCTCAGCCCGACGCTGATCGGCAGCGCCGGGTGGCGGCGGGCGAGCCGCGACCGGGTCTCCTCCAGCAGCTTCTCGGCCCAGGGCCGCTGCGCGTCGAGCGCGCCCGGGGCGGGGATGCCGGCGAACGGCGCGTAGGTGTAGGCCGGTTGTTCCATGCCGTACACGAGGCGCAGGTCCGCCCCGCGCTGCTCCGCCTCGCGCGCGGCCCAGTCGGCGGCGGCGAGGCTCTGCGGGGATCCGTCGAGGCCGACAGTGATGGTGGGCATTGTGGGGTCCTCCTTCGGGGATGCCAGGCCAGTCTCCGGGGCGGCGCGAGTGGTGCAGGAGGGGCCGCAGGTCCCTGCCGGGGACCGATCGGCCCTCGTCGTACGGCAGTTGATCCGGCCTCGGCTGCCGCGCCGGTGCTCAGGCGGGCAGGGCCGGGCGGACGAGCGTGCCCGAGCGGCCGTGCACGATCGCGTCGGCCGCGTCGAGGGCGCCGATGGCGGCGAGACCGCCGGTGCGTTCGACGAAGCGGGCGGCCGCCTCGGCCTTGGGGCCCATCGAGCCCGCGGGAAGACCGGCCCGGCGCAGCTCCCCGGGAGTGGCGTCGAGGACGGCCCGCTGCCTGGGCGTGCCGAAGTCGGCGTAGACGTTGGGCACGTCGGTGAGGATGAGCAGGAAGTCGGCCCTGAGGTCCTCGGCAAGCAGGGCGGCCGTCAGGTCCTTGTCCACGACGGCCTCTATGCCGGCCAGCGCACCGCAGTCCTTGTCGGCGACGACGGGAATCCCTCCGCCGCCGGCGCAGATCACCAGGGTGCCGGCGGTGAGCAGTGCGTGGATCGTGTCGGTCTCCACGATCCGCTCGGGCGTAGGCGAGGCGACCACGCGCCGCCAGCCGGTGCCGTCCCGGGCGATCTGCCAGCCGCGCTCCAGCGCGAGCGACCTGGCCACGTCCAGCGGGTACACCTGGCCGACGAACTTCGTCGGATGGCGGAACGCGGGATCGTCGGCACGTACGAGGGTGTGGGTGACGAGCGCGGCGACGCGGTGCCCGGGCAGCGCGTCGTGCAGGGTGCGCACCAGGAGGGAGCCGATCATTCCCTGGGTCTGCGCGCCGAGCAGGTCCAGCGGGCAGGGGGCGCTCAGGGTGGGGTCGGAGGCGCTCTCCATGGCGAGCAGGCCGATCTGCGGGCCGTTGCCGTGGGTGAGGACGACCTCGTGTTCGTGCGCGAGCGCGGCGATCGCGCCGGCGACCCGGTCGATGTTCGCCGACTGGACGGCGGCGTCGGGGCGTTCGCCGCGGTGAAGCAGGGCGTTGCCCCCGAGGGCGATCACGATCCGCACGGTTCAGTCCTCCAAGGTGGCCACGAGAACGGCCTTGATGGTGTGCAGCCGGTTCTCCGCCTGGTCGAAGACGAGGGACGCGGGCGAGGAGAACACCTCGTCGGTGACTTCGAGCGCGCTCAGCCCGTACAAGTCGACCCAGGCGACCGCGATCGCCGCGTTCCCGGCCCACGCGGTGATCCAGTACGACCAGGCGTTGAGGAATCCGGCGAACTCCCCGAAGGCCTCACGCGCGTAGGCGTACGGCCCACCGCTTGCCGGGACGCGAAGGGACAGCGCTCCGAAGGTCACCGCGAGGGCGAGGGCGCCGAGGGTGACGGCGACGAACGCCACGAGGGAGATCGGGCCGTACGGGGCGAGGGCGGAGGGGAGCGCGAAGACGCCGGTGCCGATGATGCTGCCGATCACGAGTGCGGACGCGGCGGGCAGTCCGAGCGCGGCGCGGGGAGCGGATCCCGGTTCGGTCCGTCTGGGTGTGGGCATGGCGAGGCTCCTCGTGCGGGTCGCTTGCGTTCTGGTCTCTTCGAGATCGATCCTTCTGCTCGGCCCGGACCGCGGTGAGCGGCCGCAGGTCCCGCCGCGGACCCATTGGTCCCCTGGCCGGCTCCCCGATCGGCCCTGACGCGGCGAGCGCGCCGGACGCCTTCGCTCCGGGAGTCCGACCGGCAACGGGCCGCGCGGCCCCGACGGTGCCCCGGGCGGCCCCTGCTGCGTCCGGCCGCGCGGCACGACGCTGGAGGCGACCGCTCGAAAGGAGCGGCACCGTCTGCACGGAGCCAATGTCATGATCACCGCAGCCGTCGTACTCCAACTGCTGATTCTCGCGGGCGCGTTGTACGACACGGCAGCCCTGCTCGCCCCGGCCGACGGCCGGCGTCCGTGGTGGCGCCGACGCCGACTACGGCGCACGGCACTGGAGACGGCGGAGCAACGGCTGGTCGAACAGCGGCTGCGCGGCCGGATCGACGCGGCGGCGTACCGGGAAGGGATGCGCTCCGTCGCGGACCGCAGGCTCTCCCGGACGGGCAGGCGTGACGCGCCATGAGGTTTCCGGAAGGACCCCACCGGCCCCGGAACAGGGCCGGTCGCCCCTGCTGTGCACCTGACGACGGAGTGATCCTTGAGTCGGGCGAGGTGCCGGGCACGGATTCCGCAAGGGGTTCCCCCGTCCCCTTCGGAGACGGCACCGCGCCAGGGGGACGGCCCTTCACGGGGTCGTGGCCGCACGTGGGTCGTCGGCCGCGTGCCCGCTCCGGTCTCGCATCGGCGCGGGCACGTCCCCCGCTCCGCCCGGCCCCGCCGTCCCCACAGGGCCGAGCGGGGAGGACGGCGGGGCCGTACGGCCCCGGGCGGGCACGGGCCGTGGGACCAACCGGCCCGAGTCATGGGGCCGGAGGGCCCCTCTTCGGCCCCGAGCCCCCGATCGCGGGCGAAACGCCGGCGCGCCACTGCTACACAGAAAGCCGCCGCGCGTTCGACGCGGTCAACCCTCACCCCCGTCCCCTGCCCGGGAGGCGCCATGCTGTCCGCAGAGTCCGCCGCCGTCGTACGAGCCACGCTGCCCGCGGTGGCCGGAGCGCTCGACGAGATCACGACGCGCTTCTACGCGGCGATGTTCCGGGACCGGCCCGAGCTGCTCGACGGGATGTTCAACCGGGGCAACCAGGCCAGCGGGGCCCAGCGGCAGGCCCTGGCCGGGTCGATCGCCGGGTTCGCGACCGCCCTGCTGGACAACCCGGATGTGCGGCCCGACGCCCTGCTGGACCGGATCGCGCACAAGCACGCGGCCGTCGGGGTCACCGACGACCAGTACACCGTCGTACACAAGTACTTGTTCGGTGCGATGGCCGAGACCCTCGGCGACGCCGTCACCCCGGCGGTGGCGGCCGCCTGGGACGAGGTGTACTGGCTGATGGCCGGAGCGCTGATCGGCCGGGAGGCCCGCCTCTACCAGGAGGCCGGTGTCGAGCCGGGCCGGATCTGGCGGCAATGGACTGTGGTCGAGCGCCGCACCGAGGCCCCGGACGTGGTGTCCTTCCTGCTCCGCCCGGCGGACGGCCGGCGGGCGCCACGGGCGCGGGCGGGCCAGTACGTGAGCGTGCGGGTGCGCATGACCGACGGCGTGCACCAGGCCCGTCAGTACAGCCTCTCCTCGGACCCGGGCAGGGAGCTGCGCCGCATCACCGTGAAGCGGGTGGCCGCCACGGCCGCGGCGCCGGGCGGTGAGGTGTCCAACCTGCTGCACAGTCAGGTCCGCGTGGGAGACCGGCTGACGCTCTCGGCGCCCTTCGGCGACGTCTTCCTGGACGGCCGGGCCGCCGACACCGGCCCGCTGGTTCTGATCTCGGCGGGCATCGGCTGCACCCCGATGACCGGCATCCTGGCCCACCTCGAAGCCAACAGCTCGGCCCGCCCGGTGCTGGTCCTGCACGCCGACCACTCCCCCGCCGACCACGCGCTGCGCACCGAGACCCGCGAACTCGTCGCCCAACTGCCCGGCGCCCGCACGGACTTCTGGTACGAGCACCCCGGGCCGGAGGAACCGGACGCCCGGGTGGGCCTGATGGACCTCTCCGGGGTCGAACTCCCCGAAGGGGCAACGGTGTTCCTGTGCGGCCCGCTGCCCTTCATGCGCGACGTCCGCGCACAGCTGATCGGCGCCGGGGTTCCGGCGAGGCGCATCCGGTACGAGGTCTTCGGCCCCGACCTGTGGCTGCCCGCCACCGCCGCCTGAACGACACCGCACCTGAGAGGAAAGGGGTCAGCATGACCAGCGACAACACCCAGGCCGGGTCCACGGTACGGCTGCGGTTCGACGGCCCGGTGGACCAGGAGACCCGCACGTACGCGCGGACGAAGATCGATGCCGTCGTCGGCCGCTCCGGACTGCCCGCCGTCACCGGTGAGATACGCATCGTGCGAGCGGGCGCCCGGCACGCCGAGTGCCCGTGGCTGGCCACGGCCGACCTGCACGTCGGCGGCCGGCAGGTGATCGTCGCCGCCGAGGAGTCCACCGGGCAGGAACTCGTCGACCGGCTCCAGGACCGGCTGCGCCGGCAGACCGAGAAGGCCGCGCGCGCCTGGGAGGCCGGGCACCGCGCGACTCCGCCGTGGCGCGGCGGTGACAGCCGGCCGGCGTAGGTCCCGGGGAGCACAGGCCCGGGGGGGGGGCGGGCGCCGCCCCGGTGTTTACCGGGGGGGCCCCCCGTGGGGGGGGGGGCGGCCGGGCGCCCGCCGGGGGCCACGGGCCACACAACCGGGGGGGGGGGGCCGCGAACAGGTGG